>SYHD01000306.1 GCA_005799265.1 Planctomycetia bacterium
CTCGTTAGCCGGACGCGCAAGCGACGGATGAGATTCACGCGCCTTGGTCCGTCGCTTGCGCGTCCGGCTAACGATTGCCGTGGCCGCATCAGGTTTCTGCGGGTTTCCGCACGGGATCGTTCTTATACACGCGGATCTGGTTCAGGGCCTTCAGCACCTCGTGGAAACTCTGCGGCCGATCGTCCGGCCTTTTCGCCAAGCATTTCGATACAAGATCGTTGAACTCGGGAGTCAGGTCCGGACAATACTCCGCCGGCGGCACCGGCTTCTCGACGATGTGCTTTTGCAATAACTCTTGCTGCGTCGCGGCGCGAAATGGCGGGCGATACGTAACCAACTCGTATAGGGTTGCGCCATAGCTGTAAATGTCCGCGCGCCCGTCCAGTGGTTGGCCGCGGATCTGCTCTGGCGACATGTAGCTGCGCGTCCCTTGCACCACCGGCTTGCCGCGAAACAGTTTGCCGAAGAACCCAGGTTTGGAGATGCGCTGGGCGATCGCGAAGTCGATGATGCGCAGATCCCCCGCGCTGTTGACGAGCAGGTTGTCGGGCTTGATGTCGCGATGCACCCACTCGCTGGCGTTCATGTAGGCCAGCCCGGTCGCCGCCTGCTTGAAGATGCTGAGGGCGCGCTCGCGGATGAAGTCGTAATTTTTTTGCACGAGCTTCGATTTCAAACTGCCCGAGGGAAAATACTCCATCACGAAGTAATGATGCGTCTGCTCATTGCTGACGTATTGGATGCGGATGACGTTCGGATGCGTCATTTTGATGCCGACGCTCGCTTCGTGATAGAGCATGCTCTTGGCGGCCGAGTCGGTGGCCAGCTTCGGCAGCAAGATCTTCATGGCGAAATGGCGATGGCTGGAAAGTTCGACGACTTCCCACACCTGCGTCGTCTGCCCGGTGAGGATGACTTTGACCTGCCGATAGTTGCCGATGATGCCGTCAGCCATGGTTCGCTCGAGAGTGAAGAATCAACGCGGATGGGTCCCGCCTTGTTGATTCTACTGCAAATTCGCGTGAAGTGCTGCAGCGGTTTGGAACGCGATGAGCGAAACGATTGGCGAGGGGCCGCCCCAGGTTCCAATATCGGGTACAACCTTCTGACGTTCACGGCATGTTGAAAGCAACCGTCAACGCCGCAACGGCCGTTCCGCAAAACCGACTGTCTCCGGCGTCTCTTCCGTCAGGATCTTCCACGACTCGCCCATCTCGCGCAGCGCGCGAAAGTCGCGCGGCTGATAGGCGATGTTCAGGTGCGGCGTCTCTAGGCGTTCGCCTGCCGCACGTGAACGCACCGCGGCTTCGACGACGCCCGTCGCCAGCAGCGTGCGTTCCAGCGGGTACGGCGATTGCCGCGTCACCAGGAATTGCTGTATGGCGTGCGACAGAGCCATGAACAGGCAACGATTGCGCCACGGGCCGACGTAATGGCTCGTCACGCGCGGCGTTCGTTCGCCCGTCAAACGACAGGCGAAGTTCCAGCGCGTGCCGCTGTAGCCGAGCTTGAGCATCGTGCCTTTCGTGCCGTCGCGGTAGGTGACGAGGATGCCCCACGGCTCGACGCCGTTGATGGGCCGCGTGATGTCAGGAAGCTTGGCGCCGAACTCGACGCGCATCGCGGCGCGTGCCAGGTCGGGCGACCAACGGCCTTGCTGCGCCGCTTGAAAGAGCCGATTGCCCGGCAAGAACTCGACATGTGTGACGCCGGTTTCGCCGCCTTTACGCGCTTCGACGAACGCTTGCAGGACTTCGAGGCCGTGGAAGTCGTAGATCTCGAAGGGTCCGCCGTGGATGCTGACGGCCTCGTCGATCGCGCAATTCGCGGGCAGATCCATCTCCGGTCGTCGCTGTGCCAGGGGAACCGAGCTGCCGGCCATGAAGGGGATGCGATGCTTCTGACACGTGTCGTACATCTCGCGGGCCCAGTCCCAGCGATACGAGAGATGCTTATCGGTGAAGATCGGCACGAAGCGATTGGCGCGGCGCATGACGGCGACGATCTCGTCGAAAAAGCGTTTGCGTGGATACTGATGTACGCCGAAGCGTGTCGTGCCGTAGTCGCCGTGCTCGCCGATGGAGACAACGCCGTCGACCGCCAGTTCCTTGCGGCCGAGCGTGAGGGCGCCTTCGATCGTCGTGAAAAGCGGCAGCTTGAAGCGGCGGAGAATGTCGTCGGTCAGATCGGACCATTTGCCGGGCGCGCGGCGTTGATCGGCGTAGAGCGCGACGACCTCCACCGCTGGCTGCGTGATCTTGCCGTTGAACAGGAACGGCGTCAGGAAGTTTTCAAGGATGACGTGCGCATGCGAGCGATGGAAGCACGCCGTATAGACGACGGCGACGCGCGGCCGCCGACGCGGTTCGCCCGCAAACGCAAGCGGAGCGGCGGCGACGGCGGCGAGAGCCTGGCGACGGGTGAGATGCATGTGCATTCCTCCAAGCCTTTGGCTTCATGGGGTTTTCTTTATGTTAATCTGGTTCATCATGCGGCGAATCATTGCGTCCGCCCAGGAGCGCGGCCAATAGGTCATGAAGCCCAGCTTCCAGCGCATCATGCGCGGAAACGTGTAGAACAAAAGTTTCGTGCGGATGGCGTAGGCGATTTCCTGGGCCGCGACGTCGACGTCGACCATGTGTTCGAGCACTCCTTCGAGCTGCGCGGTCAACGGCGTGCGCACCCAGCCGGGGCAAATCGTCGTCACATGAATGCCGAGCGGGATCAGTTCGACGCGCAGCCCGTCCATGATCGCGTTGACGCCCGCCTTGCTGGCAGAGTAGGCGAGCATGCGCGGCAAGCCGCGATAGGAGGCGACGCTGGAGATGCCGACGATGTGCCCACGCTTGCGTTCGATCATGCCGGGGAGCACGGCGCCGATGCTGTTGGAGACGCCGATGAGATTGACGTTGATGACTTTGTTCATCGCGACGACATCGTAGCGGATCCCCGATGTCTCCAGACCGATGCCGGCGTTGGCGACAAGCAGGTCGATGGGGCCAAGCTCGGCTTCGAGTTCACCCGTGGCCTGCGCGAGACCTCCGGCATCGGTGACGTCGGCGACACGCCAGGCGATGCGTTTGTCTTTCAACTCCTCGGCAAGCGCCTTGACGCCGTCCTCGCACACATCGATGGCGGCGATGGCGTGCCCCTCATTGGCGAGGATGTGTGCGAGCGCGCGGCCGATGCCGCTGCCGGCGCCAGTGATCAACGTAATCGAGGCAGGATGGTTCATGTGCGGTTCAAAGAATGGTTGGCGATCCGTTTAGCCGCGGGTCGCAGACCCGCGTGGGTCTGTGACCCGTGGCTAATCGTTGAGTTTGCCGCGGAAGTAGTCCAGCGTTTGCCGCATGCCTTCGTGGCGATCCACCTTCGGTTCCCAGCCCAGCAGCGTGCGGGCACGCGTGATGTCGGGCTTGCGAACTTTGGGATCATCCTGGGGCAGCGGCTTGAACTCGATCGTGCTTTTGCTGCCGGAGAGCGCGAGGATTTCGTCGGCGAATTCGCGGATGGTGACCTCGTTGGGATTGCCGAGGTTGACCGGCTCGTGAAAGTCGCATTGCAGCAAGCGATAGATGCCATCGACGAGATCGGAGACGAAGCAGAAGCTACGCGTCTGGCTGCCGTCGCCGTAGATCGTCAACGGCTCGCCGCGCAGGGCCTGGCCCATGAGATTGGGGACGACGCGGCCATCGTCGAGGCGCATGCGCGGCCCGTAGGTATTGAAGATGCGCACGATGTGCGTGTTGATGGCGTGCTCGCGGTGGTAGGCCATCGTCATCGCTTCGGCGAAGCGCTTGGCTTCGTCGTAAACGCCGCGGATGCCGATGGGGTTGACGTTGCCCCAGTAGTCCTCGCGCTGCGGATGGCGTTCCGGGTCGCCGTAGACTTCGCTGGTGCTGGCAAGAAGATAGCGAGCGTTCTTCGCTTTGGCGAGCCCGAGCATGTTGTGCGTGCCGAGCGAGCCGACCTTGAGCGTGGCGATCGGATGGCGCAGATAATCGACCGGGCTGGCCGGAGACGCGAAGTGGAGGATGTTGTCGATGGCGCCGTCGAGCTCGATCGGATTGGAGACGTTGTGCCGCACGAAGGTGAAACGCGGATTGCCGAGCAAATGTTGCACGTTGACCGGGTTGCCGGTGATGAAGTTAGCGACGCAGAGGACATCGTGCCCCTCGGCGAGAAAGCGCTCACAAAGGTGTGAGCCGACGAAACCGGCGCCGCCGGTGATGAGGGTGCGCATGCGGGATCCTCGTTAATGATCTAAGCGAGCCTCCCGTTTACGTGGGAGGCTCGCTGGACTCAACGACATTCTAACAATTGCAACTCCGATTGCCGATCCGCGTGGGGAAAATATCTT
The DNA here is from genome assembly GCA_005799265.1 of Planctomycetia bacterium. GTDB lineage: Bacteria > Planctomycetota > Planctomycetia > Gemmatales > Gemmataceae > SIAQ01. The sequence goes on from SYHD01000306.1 coordinate 4,361, forward strand.
AGCCTTGTTCGATTCTTCGTCCCTAGTGCCGAGGGAAATGGAAATGGCGACCCGACCCCTGCGAACCTTCACCGTTCTGCCCAACCTCCCGCCCGAACTGCAAGGATTGCATGAGCTTGCTTACAACCTCTGGTGGTGCTGGAATCACGACGCCATCGCCCTCGTGCGCCGCATCGACGAAGCACAGTTCGACCAGACCGAACACAGTCTCGTGCGTATTCTCGCGTCCGTCGGTCAAGATCGCCTTGAATTGCTCAAGGACGATGACGGCTTCATGGCCCACATGAGCCGCGTACTCGAAGCGCAGCGTCGCTACCTGACGGCGTCCACCTGGTTTCACGAGACACACATCAAAAAGGCGGCCGATCCTGCTGCGGCGTTGCAGGCGCATCGCATTGCGTATTTCTCCGCGGAGTTCGGGCTGCATGAGAGCGTGCCGATCTACTCCGGCGGTCTGGGTCTGTTGGCCGGCGATCACCTCAAGTCGGCGTCGGACCTCGGCCTGCCCTTGGTCGGCGTCGGGCTGATGTATCGCGAAGGCTATTTCCGTCAGTACCTCAATGCGGACGGCTGGCAGCAGGAGCGCTATCCCGAAAACGACTTCTTCAACCTGCCGCTCATCGCCGAAACGAAGTCCGATGGCACCCCCTTGCTCATCAGCATTCCGCTGCCGGGCCGCGAGGTGTGGATGCGCGTCTGGCGCCTCGCGGTTGGCCGAATCCCGCTTTATCTGCTGGACACGAACATTGCGCAGAATAACGCGGACGATCGGCAAATCACCGCGCGTCTGTATGGCGGCGATCACGACATGCGCATTCGCCAGGAGATGGTGCTGGGCATCGGCGGCATCCGCGCCTTACGAGCGCTCGGCAAGACGCCGTCCGTCTGCCACATGAACGAAGGACACTCCGCGTTCAGCGTGCTGGAGCGCATCCGCGTGATGATGGACGAGCACGGTCTGGACTTCGCGGCCGCGCGCGAGGCGGTCTCCGCGGGCACGTGCTTCACCACGCACACGCCGGTCCCCGCCGGCAACGACGTGTTCGCGCCGCAACTCATCCAGCATTACTTCGCTGGCTATCTCGCCCAACTCAAGATCGACGGGAACGAATTCCTCGGCCTGGGCCGACAGAACCCGCGCGACGCCAACGAGCCTTACTGCATGACCGTCCTGGCCATCCGCCTGTCGAATATCGCCAACGGCGTCAGTAAGCTGCACGGTAAAGTCTCGCGCAACATGTGGAAGGCGATCTGGCCCAGCCTGCCCGAATCCGAAGTCCCGATCACCTCGATTACCAACGGCGTCCACACCCGCAGCTGGATGGCCACCGATTTTTCCGCACTCTACGATCGATACCTCGGCGGTCATTGGGACCAAAAGCCGACCGATCATGGTGTCTGGAATAAGATCGACAACATCCCCAACGCCGAGCTTTGGCGCACGCACGAACGGCGGCGCGAACGGCTCGTCGTTTTCGCGCGTCACCGGCTGCGCGGCCAGCTCGAACGCCGCGGCGCCACGCCATCCGAGATCGCCCGCGCCGACGAGGTGCTCGATCCGGAAGCCCTGACGATCGGCTTCGCCCGCCGCTTCGCCACCTACAAGCGTGGCACGCTCATCTTCCGCAACCTCGAGCGCTTGACCGCCATCCTCAACAATAAAGAGCGCCCCGTACAGATCATCTTCGCGGGCAAGGCGCATCCACGCGATCACGGCGGCAAGGAGCTGATTGCGGAGATCGTCCACGTCTGCCGCCGTCCCGAGCTGCGCCGCCGCATGGTCTTCATCGAGGATTACGACATCAACGTCGCCCGCTTCCTTGTGCAAGGCGTCGATGTCTGGCTCAACAATCCGCGTCGGCCTCTCGAAGCGTCCGGCACGAGCGGCATGAAAGTTTGCATCAACGGCGGGCTCAATCTGTCGATCCTCGACGGCTGGTGGTGCGAGGGCTACTCCGGCGACAACGGCTGGGCCATCGGCGCCGGTGAAGAATACTCCGACAACGATCGCACCTATCAGGACGATGTCGAGAGCCGCAACATCTACGATTTGCTCGAACAAGAGATCGTGCCGATGTTCTACAACCGCTCGACCGACGGCTTGCCGCGCGGCTGGATCAATTACATGAAGCACTCGATCAAGACGTGCTGCCCGATGTTCAACACCAATCGCATGGTCGAGGAATACACGAAGATCTGCTATGTCCCGTCGGCCCAGCGCTACGACCACCTGACGCGCGAGAACCTCAAGTCGGCCGCGGACCTGTCGCTGTGGCGGCGCAAACTGCTGCGCGAATGGGCTCAGATCAAGGTCGAGAACATCAGCGCCGACGGCAGCGAAGCCATGCACGTCGGCGCCGAGTTCGAGGTCAAGGCGCAGATCAACCTCGGCAACCTCGCGCCGGCCGACGTCGAAGTGCAACTCTTCCACGGCATCATCGACAACGCCAGTGAAATTCCCGCCCCGAGCATCGCCCGCATGGAGGCGAACGGCGATTCCTCGGGCGCTATGTGGGTCTTCAAGGGCAAGATCCGTTGCCAGGACAGCGGCCACTACGGCTACACCGTCCGCGTGTTGCCCAAGCACGCCAACCTCGGCAATGCCTTCGAGCCGGGCCTGGTGTGCTGGGGGTGATCGGTATTGGCCCGAAAGGGGCCCAGCCGTAAGCGTTCACCTCCCCTCTCCCCCTGTACTCAGGGGGAGAGGGGCCGGGGGTGAGGGGGCGGAACAGAC
>SYHD01000307.1 GCA_005799265.1 Planctomycetia bacterium
CGATGAGCGGGAGGTAGAAACGGAGCAGGGTGGGATACTCTGGCACCGGCAACCGAAAGGGCCGGCAACCTGCATGGCCCACCTAAACCGCCGCGCTACCTCTCGACTCTACTGGTATACTATTTTCTGCCGCTCGCCTAAGCGGTAAGTCTGCTGGGTTTACGGTTCTGAGCTGCTTTGGTGGGGCGAGATTCATACTGCACGCGGTCGATCCTGACACCCACCCGAAGCGCAAGCGAGGGACGCAACCTATCGTGGCCCGATGCCATCAATGTGCGCGCGGAACATCGTGACAGTAGACTCTTGACCCCCGGCTCAGGGATGGTACGGTAAGAGGCGGAATGGCCATGAACCCCCGGAGCCTCGCGTGCCATGAAATCACTCCTGTCGCAGTCCTCCCGTTCCAAGGCGTCGGCCGTTGCGCTCGCCGTGCTCTTTTTCAACGCACTTCCCGCCAGCGGGCAGCCAAAAAAACAAGCCTGGACCCCACTGGACATGATGCAGGTCAAACGTATCGGCGGCGTGCAGGTCTCGCCCGACGGCAAACGCGTCGTCTATGCCGTGCGCGCAACCGTCATGGACCTCGGCAGGAGCGAGTATCTGACGCACGTCTACCTCAGTCAAGACGACGGGACCACGTCGCAGCTCACGCAGGGCGGCAAGTCGTCCGACGACCCGCAGTGGTCGCCCGACGGCAAGTGGATCGCGTTTCTCAGCACGCGCTCGGGCAAACGTCAGCTCTGGCTAATCACGCCGAAGGGGGGCGAGCCGATTCCGCTCACGGTCGTAAAGACTGGCGTCAGCAGCTTCAAGTGGTCGCCTGACAGCAAGCAGATCGCTTTCACCGGAACCGACGCACCGACGCCGCTCGACGTGGAGGCGAAGTACGAGAAGAACGATGCGCGCGTGCTCGATGAGAACTTCAAGATGAGCCGGCTGTACGTCGTCCCGGTTGCGGAATCTGGCCCTCAGGGGGCGCGCATGTTGACGAAAGGCGACTTTCACGTTCCCACGACCGGCCGCGCGGGTTACGATTGGTCCCCCGACTCCAGGTCCATTGTTTTCACGCGCACACGGACGCCGCTCGCCGACGATTGGACCAGCGCCGATCTTCAGCTCATCGACCTCGAAGAGGATCGCTCACGCATGCTGCTGCCTTCGGGCCCGGTGCGGTATGCGCCATTTTTCTCGCCCGACGGCAAATCGATAGCCTTCGTCGAGAGCCCGCGCACCTGGGCCGGCGCGGGATCGGTCCACGTGCACACGCTCGGCACGAAAACGTCGCACCCGCTCGCCGAGACCTTCGACGGCTGGGGCCGCTACTCCGATTTGCTCGGCTGGTCCGCCGACGGCGAAAAGCTGTATTTCACCGAGGTCCAGGGGACCATGACTCGCCTTGGCACGCTCACTCTCGACAACAAAGTGCAAGTCCAATACTGCGGCGGCGTCGCCAATGCCGGCATGCATCTGAACGCATCACGCACTTTCCTCGGCCTGAGCTGGGAAACCCACCGCGAAGCGCCCGAAGCCCACATCAGCTCCACGAACGACTTCAAGCCGAAAGCGATTAGCAACGTCAACACAAAGCTCACGAAACGGCCCGTCGGCAACACCGAAGCCCGCGTCTGGAAATCGAAGGACGGCATGCCAATCGAAGGCCTGCTCACCTTTCCCGCCAACTACAAGCAAGGCCAACGCTATCCGTTGCTCGTGATCGTCCACGGCGGACCGATGGGCGTATTCACGGAAACCTACCTTGCCTCTCCCGGACCGTATCCCGTCGCCGCCTTCAGTTCACGCGGTTATTTCGTGTTGCGTCCCAATCCGCGCGGCTCGTCCGGCTACGGCAAGAAATTCCGCCACGCCAACTACGGCGATTGGGGAGGCGGCGATTATCAAGACATCATGGCCGGAGTCGATCACGTCATCAACCTCGGCTATGCCGACCCCGACAAGCTCGGCATCATGGGCTGGAGCTACGGCGGCTTCATGACCTCGTGGACCGTCACGCAAACCAAGCGTTTCAAGGCCGCCAGCGTCGGCGCCGGCGTCACGAATCTCATGAGCTTCACCGGCACCGCGGACATTCCGAGCTTCCTGCCCGATTACTTCGGCGGCGAGTTCTGGGACAAGTTCGACGCCTACAAGAATCACTCCGCGATGTTCCATGTCAAGGGCGTCAAGACGCCGACCCTGATCCAGCACGGCGAGCGCGACGAACGCGTGCCGTTGTCGCAAGGCTTGGAGTTCCACAACGCGCTGAAGCGTCAGGGCTGCACGACGAAGATGGTGATCTACCCGCGCACGCCGCACGGCATTGAAGAGCCGCGCTTGTTGCTCGATTGCATGGAGCGCAATCTGGAGTGGTTCGAGCGGTATGTGCGGTAGGTTTGACACAGCAGAGCCTGAAGCGTAAGCGAAGTTCCTGGCATGTCCTGCGCTTACGCTTCAGGCTCTGCTGTGTCAAAATCGACCGCGCGGAGTATTGATGACTTTCGCGTCATCCTCGAATAAGACAATTCCTGCGTCAAGGGCCAACGTCAGCACACATCCGCGAGGGACGCACCATGAAACAGGAACCCGAACGCTCCGAATCCGGCGCCCCCATTTTTCACCACAAGGCGCGCGAACGCGGCTTCGAGCTTGCGCACGGCGATGAAGAAACCATCGAGAAGATCGGCGCCCACATCGAAACGCACGTCGGCAGGATCGCCAGCGTGTATCACGAACTGATGTCCGACCTCGTCCACATCGACGTCTACATGATCGAGCCGACCGAGGAACGCAACTTCTTTACGCTCGTCACTTCCGGCATGAGCGACAAACCGATGGCGGCCCCCGAAGGCTATGAGGATTGCGGCCATACCGAGCTGGTGATCTGCCTGCCCCCGCATTGGTCGATGACGCAAGAAGCGTTCCAGGACGACGCGAATTATTGGCCGATTCGCTGGCTGAAGCTGCTGGCCCGGCTGCCGCACGAATACAAGACCTGGCTCTATGCGTCGCACACGGTTCCCAATGGCGATCCGGCCTTGCCTTTCGCGCCCAACACCAAACTATGCTGCGCGCTGCTTTTGAGGCCGACCCTTTTTGACGATGCGTTCAAGACGCTGGAGTTGTCGGCTGAGAAGCGAATCGAATTTCTCAGCGTGGTGCCGCTGTATCGCGGCGAGATGGAACTGAAGCTGGACGAGGGGCTGGACGCGCTCCTGGAATTGCTGGACGACGCGGGCGTCACGGAATTGCTGGACATCAAGCGAGAGAATGTGAGCGAGTAGCTTGGGCATTGACGACGCAACACGTCATCCGACTCGCGCTGAGCGGTTGCCGATGACGTAGTTGTTGGTGACGATGTAGCCATCGGGGCCGATGAGCGATCCGGACCCGGCGCTGCTCCCCTTGCGAATCAGCACGACGCCGGGCCGAGCTTGCGACGCTGCCCAGCAAAACGCCTCGTCCAGCTGCTGCAAATGGGCGGCGCCGAGGGGCGGTTTCGCGAGCGGAGCCTGAGCGTGAACCTGCGCGAGTCCGGACGCGAGGAACGCCAGCACAAATAGGCCACGCATGCGCGACATGATCTCACCCTCAAGATCAATACCAACGCTAACGAGCCGCGACCGTCAGGGAGCGCCGTGTCCAACGCCCTCTTAGGGTTGCGGCTCGTAGGCCGCTACTTTTCCGCCACCACCGGATTGCGCAGGACGCCGATACCTTCAATCTCCGCCTCGACTTCGTCCTTGGGCCGCAAGTAGATCGGCGGCTTGCGCGCATGCCCGACACCCGCCGGCGTGCCCGTCACAATGATGTCGCCTGGCTCCAGCGTCACGAAGCTCGACAGGATGCTGACGATCGACGCCACCGGGAAGATCATTTGGCCGGTGTTGCCGTCTTGCATCACCTTACCGTTGACCTTCAACACGAGACGCAGCTTCTGCGGGTCGGCCAGGCTACCAGCATCGCGCACGCACGGTCCCATCGGCAAGAACGTGTCGTGCCATTTGCCGTGCTGCCAGTCGAAGAAGCTGTCCTTGTCGCGCGGCTTGCGTTTGGGGTTGATGCGGAAACGGCGATCGGACACATCATTGCAGACCGTGTAGCCGGCGACGTATCCGAGCGCTTCCTTCTCGCTGACGTGGCGCGCCGTGCGGCCGATGATGACGCCGAGCTCGATCTCCCAATCGACGTGATCGGGCGAGACGCGCGGGATGCGGATGGGGGAACCCGGATCGGCGAGCGTCGTGGTCGGCGGCTTCCAGAAGAAATAGGGGAACGTCTCGGCCCGTTCGGGCGCAACGCCGCCGCCTTCGACGATGTGAGCACCGTAGTTGCCCGCGAGCAGGATCACCTTTTTCGGGTCGGCAACCGGCACGCGCAGCCGCGCCTCCTTGGCGGGTCGGCTCAGACGACGCTGCTCGGCGGCGCTCAGCTTCAGGAAGCGATCGTGCACCTGCTGCACCGCTTTCGCCGAGCCGCCGTGAGGGGCAAGGTAATCGAGGATGTTGAGCGAATCGGGCGTTGGAATGCGAATGTTTAGTTCGCCCGCGACACGGTTGATGCTGATGATGCGATCATTCTCGAAGATCGCGATCTCGACCGTGCCATTGTGCTGATAGCGGCATAGACGCATTGGGATCTCCCGTGATGGACAAGGTTTGACGACGCTGCCTCATTGTGTGCTTTTATATACGAGCCACGACCGATAGGGAGCGGGGAAGGTCTAACGCTTCTTGACGGTCGCGGCTCGTAAAGACAACGAATGTGAAAAAACTCTCCAGACGATTTGCCTTTCACCCAAGCATGACCTAGCTTTGTGCGTCCTCAACTTTTGGGGAGAAAGAAGAGGACCTCGGGGCCGACCGGCAGAGAGGGGATTGTCGGCGGCCCTTTTTTTCATTCGCCATTTCGCCAAGCTCAGCGGCCGCTCGCTCATGGGTTTGGCGATCTTTCGTTGCGCGGCTCGTTGGGGCTTGCAGCGGAATCCTAACCCGAAGCGTAAGCGAGGGCCGCAGCATCCCTCGCTCACGCTTCGGGTTAGTATCGAAACAGCCTCTAAGCCGCAATCGGCGCTGTATCATGGAAGCATGCGCATTGCCGTCACTGCGGATCTGCACTTCGGACACAACCGCCTCGGCGATGAGGCGACCCAGCTGCTGCGCGACCAGCTCCAAGCCCGACCGCCCGATTTGCTGCTTTTGGGGGGCGATATCGGCACGGAGGATCACTTCGGCGCATGCCTACAGTTCTTTCGCGATCTGCCCTGCCTCAAGGCGTTGATACCCGGTAATCACGATCTCTGGGTCGCCGCCGAGGATCGCCGCGGTGATTCGCTCGACCTCTACGAAAAGCACTTGCCGAATCTGTGCAGCGTCCACGGCTATCACTATCTCGATCGCACGCCGCTGATCGTGCCGGGCGCGAATCTCGCCGTCGTCGGGTCGATCAACTGGTACGACTATTCCTGGTCGCTCGATCGGCTCAAGGCGGAAGTGCCCGACTGGCAATGGCATCTCGACCACAAGGCATTCACGCGCGGCCGACACAACGACGCGCGTTTCATCCGCTGGAAGAGCGACGACATCGGCTTCACGCGCAGTGTCGTCGCCGTCCTCGAACGTCAGCTGGAGCAGGCGCTCGCCCAGGTCGAACACGCGATCGTGATGACGCATCACCCGGCGTTCCGCGGCATCGGCTTCCCGCGCCCGGCGCCGGCCCAAGGGCTTGACGCGCTTCTGTGGGAGGCGCTGTCGGGCAATCTGAGCATGGAGGCGGTCCTCGAAAAACATGCCGAACGCGTGCCGTTCATCTTCTCGGGCCACACGCATCGCGATATCGAGGCAACGCTCGGCGGCGCACGCGGCTGGAACATCGGCGGCGACTATCACTTCAAACGTCTGCTCGAGTTCGATTGGCCTACGCGCGCCGTCGAGACGTTCATCTTTGGCGATCCGAACAAACGCCGGTGAGCCGCTAGCGGTAAACTCACTCAATCCTTGACGATCAACAACCACACGTTGCGATACTGCACCGGATTGCCATGATCTTGCAGAAGGATCGGCCCAGGGGCGCAGGGATCGCCTCCCAGGCCGGCGGTGGTGTTCGTTACGATTTCTTCCTTGTCCTTGCCTTTCTTGACGAGGCGTTGCTTGTCGTGAATCAGCACGCCGTTGTGATAGACGGTCGCGACGCCTGGCGCGGCGATCTTGCCTCCCTCGCAGCGCGGCGATTCGAATTCGATGTCGTAGGACTGCCAGACGGTCGGCGCCTTGCAGGCGTTGACGCGCGGGGCGGCGACGGTGTAGATGCCGCCGCAATCGTTGTTTTGGCTGTTGAGGCCATAGCTGTCGAGGATTTGCACTTCGTAGCGGCCTTGCAGGTAGACACCGCTGTTGCCTCGGCCTTGCCCCTTGGCCTTGGGCATGTAGGGGACGCGGAACTCGACGTGGAGCTTGAATTTGCCGGCGAACTTCTCCTTGGTAATGATGTCGCCGCCGCCGGGGACTTGCATGATACCGCCGTCGAGGATTTTCCAGTGTGCTGCCGCCTTGCCGTCGCGCTTGGTCCAGGCGTTGAGCGACTTACCGTCGAAGAGCACGATCGCGCCTGTCGGCGCTGTCACGCTGGGCATGTCCTTGGCGTCTTCGGCCTTGGCGAGCTTAAGATCGGCAATGCTGCCGTACGGCTCTTGCGCCGAGGCGGCGGCAACGGCTCCGAACGAGATGGCGATGGCGAGTAGATAGCGAGGGATCATGAAGAACTCCAATCGGGGAAAGAGGATTAGCAATTGATAATTTACAATTACCAATTGGCAGGCAGGTTCTTTGTATGGTATGCGTCATCCCAACGCGATGCACGGTCTCCGTCCAGCAATTGATAATTGTAGATTGCTAATTGTCAATTGCTCATTTCCTCGTCGCCCAAGAGCCCTTGCAGCAACCCCAGCTCAGTGGCATGGGGCTTGAGGGCGTCGATGACAAACTGAATATGCACGGCCAGATCGACGCCGAAGTCGGCGGCGCCGCGCACGATGTCGTCGCGGTTGACGGTGCGCGCGAAGCCCTTCGATTTCATCTTTTTCTTGACGCTCGACGCCGTCATGTCGGTGATGCCGCCGGGGCGCACGAGCGCGGTTGCGGTAATGAAGCCGGCCAGTTCGTCGCAGGCATAGAGCGCCTTGTCGAGTGGATGGACGCGCGGATAGTCGGTCAGATAATCGGCGTGCGATAGGATGGCGTAAATGACGTCGTCGGGATAGCCGAGTCCGCGCAGGATCTCCGCGCCTTGGAGTGGATGGTCGGGCGGGTTCGGCCAGCGTTCGTAATCGAAGTCGTGCAGGAGGCCGACGATGCCCCATGTGTCCTCGTCCACGCCAAGCTTGCGCGCGTAGGCGCGCATGGCGATCTCGACGGCCTGCATGTGACGCACCAGGCCCTGGTCCTTGACGTATTCGTTCAGCAGAGTGAAGGCATCGGCTCGATTCATGGCATTGGATATTAAATGAAACGCCGACGCAGCGCGGGCTTTTTTGCGGTTTTTCTTGGCCTCCCGCTCAATTACACATCCCGCGAATCTTGCCTGGACCGAATTTTTTGAACGCTCTGTTACCAGCTCGTCGGCTCAGCATCGTTCCTGGTAAACTGGGATAGGCGTTTGCGGCTCGACGACCATACAATAAATTAATTGGTTTCACGGTGTCATTCAGGAACCTCGTGAAATCGGATGCGTGGTTGAGTCCGGAGTCTTGTGCATGCCGGAATTCGTTTTGCGCGTGGGAAGCCGCTCCGCTCAGGGGATGCGTTCCAACAACGAGGACAACCTCGTCGTTGACGTGCGCCAGCAGCTTTTCGTGGTCGCCGACGGCATGGGTGGACAGGACCGCGGCGAAGTGGCGAGCGCCATGGCGGTGGACCTCATCCCGCGCATCGTGCACGCTCGGCTTGAGAATCACGAGAGCGCCGATCGCGCGTTGCTGCACGCCATGCTGGACACGAACAAGGCCATCGTCGATTCGGGCCGTAGCCAGCCCGAAGGCCGACGCATGGGCACGACCGCCGTCGTCGCTCTTTTTCACGACGGCCAGGTGTACATCAGCAGCCTCGGCGATAGCCGCGCGTACCTGGTGCGCGGCTACGATGTCAAGCAGCTCACCGTCGATCATTCGGTCGCGCAAGCCCTGGTGGCGTCGGGCGCCTTGACCGTGGAAGAAGCCCGCTTCAGCCCGTATCAGCACGTCTTGCACAAGTTTCTCGGTTGTGCGGAACTCAACGGCGCCACCGAAGTTAGCCCCTTCACTCCCCAGGTGGGTGATCGGCTCCTGCTCGCGACCGACGGCATGACCAATCACATCTCGGAGGAAGACCTCCGCATCGGCCCGAAGCTGCATCCCGATCCGCAAACCTGGGTCGATCTCCTCGTGCAAAAGGCGCTCGATCATGGCTCGCGCGACAACGTCACCGGCGTCGTGATCGCATTCGAGCAAGCTCCCTGATGACAACGGACGATTGTATGCGACCACATGATCGAAAGCCCGATGCGCTTCGTCCCCTGCGTTTCCAGCGCCGCTACACGCGGCAGGCGCCTGGCAGCGTGCTCGTTCGCCTGGGACGCACTACCGTACTCTGTACTTGCTGCGTCGAAGCGACGGTGCCGCCGTTCCTCACGGGCAAAGGCAAGGGCTGGATGAGCGCCGAGTACGGCATGCTCCCCGGCAGCACCAACACGCGCAAAGCTCGCGACAAAGGAGGCAAAGTCGATGGCCGCAGCGTTGAAATCCAGCGGCTGATTGGCCGCAGCTTGCGCGCCGTCTTCAATCTCGACAAGCTCGGCGAGCGCACGTTGTGGATCGACTGCGACGTGCTGGAAGCGGACGGCGGCACGCGCACGGCCAGCATCAATGGCGCGTTCGTCGCGGTGGTCGACGCCTTACATACCCTCAAGGGACAGCTTCCGCCGCTGAACGAAATCGTGCGCGACAGCGTGGCCGCCATCAGCGTGGGTTTGCTTGACGACGTCGAATTGCTGGATTTGGAATACGTCGAGGACCGCGATGCGGAGGTCGATCTGAACTTGGTGATGACGGGTTCGGGGCAATTCATCGAGGTGCAAGGGACGGGCGAAGAGGCGACTTTCAGTCGTAGTCAGCTCGATCGACTCTTGAAGCTCGGCAAGGTTGGCATCGATGCGATCACGGCGGCGCAGAAGAAGGCGCTGGGATCGGCGTGGCCGCTGTGATTGCCGCTGGCGGCTTAGCGTTCGCGCGGCACCACACGAGCGCTAAACCGCAAGCGGCGGAGCGTCACTTTTTCTTTTTCTTCAGGTACTCGGCGATGATCTTTGCCGGGTTGTCATTGAAGGCATCGCGGCAGCCAGTGCAGCAGACGTAGTAAGTGGCGCCCATGTAGGTGACGGTCGAAGTGCCCAGCCCGCCGGTGACGACGCACTCGGGCTTTTTGCCCGCGGAATCGACGCCGAACGTGACGCCTTCGCGCGTGTAGCCGGCCTGGAATTGCTTGGTGTACATGGTTCGGCCGTCGGGCTTGATCCAGACTTCGTAGTTGAAGCGATCGCCGCCGCCGGCGATGTTCATCTTGATCTGTTCGGTGTCGTTGGTGTCGGGGTTGAGCCGTTCGACGATGAGGATGCTCTTCTTAAGTTCGCCTTCATAGACGGCCTTCTTGCCCCCCTTGTCGGTCACGGTGATCTGATACTTCGACTTGTCGGACAGGAAGCGGACCTCGCCCCCCTTGTAGAGCTTGCTCTTTTCCAGCTCGAACGACATCCATACTTCCTTGCCCTTAAAGCGCCAGCTCCAGTTCGTATTCTCGGTCCAGAAGCCCAGCTTCTTGTCATTGGCGGTGCCCTTCCAGCCGCCGATGAATTCCTGGAGCGCTTGCAGTGCTTCCTTGGGGTCGGCGTCTTTCTTGCCGGCGTCGGCAAGCGGGATGAAGGCGCCGAGAGAGAGAACGAGCGTGCTAAGGAGCCATTTACGCATGGGATGAACCTCAGTAGTTCGAGTATCCAAGGGTTGACGATCGTCAGTATATCGCAAAGGGAGTAGTTCAGGGAAGCTCAGACAACGCCGCTTGCGGCTTAGCGTTCGCGCGGCGCCACGCGAACGCTAAGCCGCAAGCGGCGGAACATCACGGCAGGTCAAGAACGTACACGGTCGTGTTCGCGTTCGCAGTGACGATCTGCTTGCTGTCGTTGGAGAACGCGAGGTTGACGAGGAACATGCCCTGGTGTTTGCCGAGGTCCCAGCGGCGCAGCTCCTTGCCGTCCATGTCCCAGGCCTTGATGACGTTGTCCGAGCCAACGGTGGCGAACTTCTTGCCGTCGGGGGAAATCATGCAGGCGAGGATCTTGTTGTCGTGCCCCTTGAACGTCTTGAGCACTTCGCGCCCCTGGACCTTGGCGATCTTGATTTCGCCTTCGGTGCTGGCGGCGACAAGCGTGTTGCCGTCGGGCGTGAGAGCCAGGTCCGCGATGCCGACCTTGTTGAAGAGGAACCAATCGCCGCCGGGGGCCGGTTTCGCCTCATTCGGCTTCATGTCCCACAGGCGGACGCTGCCGTCCTTGTCGCCCGTCGCGCACAGCTTGCCGTTGGGGCAGAAGGAGAGGCAGTTGACCTTGCGGCTATCCTCCATGAACTCGAAGTTGACGGTCCCCGCGTCGAGATCGAAGGCCTCGACGATGGTGGAGACGCGAGCTTCATTGGCGGGCTGCCAGACGAACAACGTCTTGCCGGTCGGATCGGTCATGAGATGGAGCGAGTAGTAGCGCAGGCGGTTGAAGACCTTTTGCTGCTGCGGCGAGCGCGGGATCTCGCGCGGCGGCGAGATTTCCCACAGGCGGATCGACGCCTCGCGGCCGCTGGAGATGATGCGTTTGCTGTCAGGCGTGAAGCAGAGGGCCATGACGGCGGAAGGATGCCCGGTGAGGGTCGCCAGCTCGACGCCGGTCTCGCGATCCCACACCTTGATGGTGCGATCCGCGGAGCCGGTGGCGATGTATTTGCCGTTCGGGCTGACGGCCACCGTCTCGACGGCGCTGGTGTGTTCGGCCAGGAGTGGGATCTCGCGACTGGTGATCTCCCAGATCTTCATGCGGCGATCGACGCTCGCGGAGATGACGTGGAAGCCGTCCTTCGAGAAGGCGACGCTCGTCACCCAGTCCTTGTGGCCACGGAAGGTTTGCATCTCCTTGCCGGCGTTGCCCTCGATCTTCCAGAGCTTGACGAGTTGGTCGGCGCCGCAGGAGACGAGGTGGACGTTGTCATTACGGAAGGCGACGGAGCTGACCGGGCCAGCGTGCCCGACGAGGCGGATGGCGTTTTGGCCGGGCGTCGCGAGCGGCCAGACGTTGACGGCCATGTCGGCGCCGCAGGAGGCGAGCATCTGGCCGTTCGGACTGTAGGCGACGCCGTTGACGGCGGTGCCGTGGGCGTTCCAGCTATATTGCAGCTTGCCGGTGGCAGCGTCGTAGAGGCGGATGGTCTGATCGATGTTGGCGACCGCGATTTGCTTGTCGCCGGGGCTGAACGCGACGCCGGCGACGATCGATGGGTTGTCCTTGATTGAGAGGATCTCGGTCCCCTTGTCCGCGTCCCAGATTTTGATTTGCCGATCGGCCCCGCAGGAGACGATCTTCTTGGAGTCGGTGGAGAAATCGAGGAAGGTAATGGTACCGAGATGGCCCTCGCAGGTTCGCTGCGGTTTGCCGGTGTTGCCGTCGAAGATGCGGATGACCTTGTCGCCGCCGGCGGAGGCGATGAGCTTGCCGTCGCGGCTGAACTGGGCGACGGTGACGGGGCTGGTGTGATCGGTGATGTTGACGGCGACTTTGCCGGTATCGCGTTCCCAGATCTTGACGGAGCGGTCGGCGCTGGCGGAGACGACGCGCGTGCCGTCGGGGCTGAACGACGCGGTCCACACCGGGGCTTCGTGGCCTTCGAAGTCGCGCGACTGGAGGACGACGTCGAAGTCGAGCGTTCGCACCGTGAAGTCCAACGAACAGGACGCGAGCTGGTTGCCTTCGGGGTTGAAGACGAGGGCGTTGATAATGCTGTTGTGCACGTTCTTGAAGGCGCCGAGGAGCTGGCCGCTGTCGCTGTTCGGGTCCCAGAAGTAGATGTTGCCATCGTCGCCGCCTGAATAGAGTACCTTGCCGTCTTTGGAGAAGGTGGCGAATTTCTGCCTGCTTGGGCCCTGCTTGCCGTCGCCGCTGGCGTTGATCTTCGCACGCGGGGCGCCAATTTGAAAGGGCGCCCCGGGTTGCGGAGTCGTGTAGAGCTTGATGTTGTGCGGCCCGACGCGGACGAGTGTCTTGCCGTCGGGGCTGAACGCGACTTGATAGGTCGCGCCTTCGAGATCTCCCTGCGTCCAGTAGGCGGGCTGGTTGGCGTTTTCGATGAAGCTGGGGAACTGCCAGAGACGGACGTTGCCGCGTTCGTCCCCGGTGGCGACGATGTTGCCGTCGGGATTGACGCTGATGGTGCTGATGCGGTCGGTGAAGTCGCGCGCGTCGCGGACGAGCTTGCCGGTCGCGGTTTCATAGACGAACAGGCCGTTGGGGGGATTGCCGGGGACGTTTTGCTGTCCAGTGAAGAGATGCTTGCCGTCCTTGGAGAGGGCGATGGCGCTGACATAGGGGCCCGTGGCGGGGATGACTTTTAGATCCCTGCCGGTCTTGGGATCCCAAATCTTGATGTTCTTTTCCATCCCGGCCGAGGCGATGAAGGTTCCATCGGGGCTCCACGCGAGGCAGCGGACTTTGTCGGTGTGCCCGGCGTAGGCGAGAATCTCATGGCCATTGCCGAGGTCCCAGATGCGCACGGTTCCATCGGAGGAGGCGGTCGCCAGACGGGTCGCCTCGGGACTGTAGGCGAGCGTGTGGATCTCGCCGCTGTGGCGTAGACGCAGGTTGCCGATGATGCGCGAGACGTGATCGGGCACGCCGATGGGCTGATACGGCAGCTGCCAGCGCGCCTGCCGGATGGCTTCGGTTGCCTGCGCCAGTCGGCCGCCGGCGAGCGCGGTGTCGGACTTCTTCGCCAGTTCGTCGGCCTTGTCCATGATGGCCGGCAGGAAGCGTTTGGAGATGCCCGCCTTGACGACGGCGTCGCGCTCCTCGCGATACTTCGCCTGGAGCGCCTTCACCTCGTCGGCCGTCGGCAGCTTCGTCGGTTGGGCGGCGAGCGACATGGTGAGCGTCAACAGCCCTAGCGCG
Source organism: Planctomycetia bacterium (assembly GCA_005799265.1). Taxonomy (GTDB): domain Bacteria; phylum Planctomycetota; class Planctomycetia; order Gemmatales; family Gemmataceae; genus SIAQ01. Next base: position 13,222 of record SYHD01000307.1, read on the forward strand.
ATCAGTGCGGTTCGCATCGTCATGGAGGGAAAACGCATGGTCGGTTTCTCCGGCTCACTGTGATTGAGAGTAGTGTTGAGTATAGTTGAGTAGCGCTAGCGGACACAACCTAAAAGACGATTGGGAACGCAGATTCGGTCCGCATATGGCCGCTTGCGGCGTAGTACGATGGACAAACACCTCCAACGATTTTTGTGGTCCGGTCACTCCGTGACCGGCAATTCTTCCGGTCACGGAGTGACCGGACCACAAACGGCGCCACTACTCAAAACGACTTCGCCTTGCATCGTCCCCCGCAAACTACTACACTGCCATTTTCGGCCCGTAGGACTCCCTCCCTCGGACAGAGGAACTCACGGAATGAATTACGATCCCGCCAATCCGCTCATCGTTCAAGGTGATCGCACCGTCCTCATGGAGGTCGATAATCCGAAGTATGCCGAGGCCCGCGATGCACTTGCGCCGTTTGCGGAGCTGGAAAAATCTCCTGAACATATACACACGTATCGACTCAGCGATCTGTCGCTTTGGAACGCCGCCGCGGCTGGGCTGACTGCAGATGACATGATTGTCGTGCTCCAGAAGTACAGCAAGTTCCCGGTGCCGATGAACTTGCTCACTGAAATTTCCGAGCGCGTTGAGCGTTATGGCCGGGTCCAGCTCGTTAAGCATGAAGACAAACTCAAGTTGATTTGCGCCGACAAGCCGTTGCTCGAAGAGTTAGCGCGGCAGCCGAAATTGCGTGACTACCTCGGCAAACGGCTCGACGCCAAGAGCTTTCTCGTCGAACCGGGACATCGCGGCGTCCTCAAGCAGGCGCTGGTCGCGATCGGCTATCCCGCGGAAGATTTGGCCGGCTACACCGAGGGCGCCGATTTGCCGATCAAGCTGCGCGAACTTACGCGCGCGGGGCTCCCCTTTCAGGTACGCGATTATCAGCGCGAGGCGGCGGACATCTTCTACGCCGGCGGCGACGTGCGCGGCGGCTCCGGCGTTATCGTGCTCCCCTGCGGCGCGGGCAAGACCATCGTCGGCATCGTTGCCATGGCCATGATGCAAAAATCGACGCTCATCCTCACCACCAGCATCACCGCCGTCAAGCAGTGGATCCGCGAGATCATCGACAGGACCGATCTCGCCGAGACCGACGTCCTCGAATACTCCGGCGAGATCAAGCAGATCGGCCCGGTGACGGTCGCGACCTATCAGATCCTCACCCATCGCGCCGACAAGAACGACGAGTTCCCGCACTTCAAGATCTTCAACGAGCGCGACTGGGGACTCATCATCTATGACGAAGTGCACCTATTGCCCGCGCCGGTCTTCCGCGTTACCGCCCACATTCAGGCGCGGCGCCGGCTCGGCCTGACCGCGACTCTGATCCGCGAAGATGGCCGCGAAGGGGACGTGTTTAGCTTGATCGGCCCAAAGAAGTACGACGTGCCGTGGCGCGAGCTCGAGGGCAAGGGCTGGATCGCCGAGGCCAACTGCACCGAGGTCCGCGTATCGATGCCCGACGCCATGCGCATGGAGTACGCCGTCTCCGAATGGCGGCACAAGTATCGCATCGCCAGCGAAAATCCCGCCAAGGAGGACGTCGTTGAACGCCTGCTGCAAATGTACGAAGGCAAGAACGTCCTCGTCATCGGCCAGTACCTGAGCCAGCTGCGGAGCCTACAGAAACGTTTCGACATCCCGCTCATCACCGGCGCGACCGACAACGAGGAGCGCGAAGTCCTCTACGGCAAATTCCGCCGCGGTGAAATCAAGAAGCTCATCCTCTCCAAGGTCGGCAACTTCGCCATCGATTTACCCGACGCGCACGTCCTGATCCAAGTATCGGGCACCTTCGGCTCGCGGCAGGAAGAGGCCCAGCGCCTTGGGCGCATCTTGCGTCCGAAAGCGAGCGGCGAGATCGCCCACTTCTTTACGCTGGTGACGCGCGACACGCGCGAGCTCGATTTCGCCCACCATCGCCAGATGTTCCTGACCGAGCAAGGCTATAGCTACAGCATCCTCGACGGCGCGGACCTCCTGGCTGAACCTCAGTTAGCCGGACGCGCAAGCGACGGAACTGATTGACCTTGCGAACGCGCGATCGCCGGCGTCGGCTCTTCGTCGCTTGCGCGTCCGGCTAACCGGAGGGGACATGATCGAGAAGGCACAAACACGTATCCCCGTCAAGCTGCATCGCAATGTCGCGCTCGTCACGACCGAGGACGCGGTGCTGGCGGAGGAACTCCTCGCGCACAAGAAGCTCGCCGAGAACATCGTCGGCCGGCTCTCCGATCGAGTACTGTTGATACGTGCCGGCCGAGTCGAGGCGGTCGTACAAGAACTTCGTCGCATGGGGCATACGCCGCAGGTGCTCTAATCTTGCCGCTTGCGGCTTTGCGCTCGCGTTGCGCCATGCGAGCGCTAAGCCGCAAGCGGCATTTATTGAGGATTGACGTTGGCCATCCCCGAATCCGAACAATGGAACCTACACACGCGGCACACGCTCAAGCGCTACGAGGAAGCGCTCCTGCGGCAAGTCGCGCACAAGCTGTGCAAGCCGCGCGGGCAATGGCCGATGCACGAACTGCTCGATCGCATCGCGTCGGCCGTCACGAACACGCCGATGATCGATCGCCGGCTGAAAGAGCTCCCCGTCGAGTCACGGCGCATCATGTGCGTGATCGCGCGCAGCCGGGTCGCACGCTGGCCGGTCGGCTCCTTGATCGAAATGCTGGTTGCGTTGGGCGCCAAAGACGGCCTGGCGGCGCTGGTCAATCTGCTGGAATCGGGCCTGCTGTTGCCGGAACTGTTTCCGCTCGGCAGCGATCCGGATGCGGGCAAGACTGCCAGCCGCGCGCGGCTGAAGAGCTTTGCGGCCTGGCTGACGCGCTCGGACCCCATGCCAATGGTGCTGGCGTCGCCGTTGGTGACCAATCGAGCGTTCAAGGAAGATCTCGGTATCGCGTGTATCGAGGTCCAGGCGGAGGGCTCGACAATTCATGAGGCCGACGGGCTGGATTGGCCGCTGCGAGTGGCGGTGCTCTGGCAGCAGGCCAACGGAGCGCCGCTGCGGCGCACGCAGCAAGGCGGATTCTTCAAACGCGATCACGATCGACTCGTCGGCGATCCGATTCTCGGCAGCCCGCCTACCGACGCCTTGACGCCGATCCCCGATCCCGGGCTGTTCACCGCGGCATTGGCGTTTGCAACGGGCTTACTGCACGAACAAGAGACGGAATTGCACGCCGGCGCATGGACTCCCGCCTGGAAGGCCCCGTTGCCGACGCTCCTTGTGCATTTGTGGACAGCGCTGGGGCGCATTGTTTCATGGAATCCGGCTCAGGGAAACGCTCCTTCCGATTTGCCCGGCTCGCCGTATACGTCCGCCTATTTGTTGGCGATCCTGTACCTGGCGCAGATGCCCGAAAAAAGCTGGGCCTCACCGGCCGACGTCGAAACGTGGATCGCGCTCCGACATCCTTACTGGCTAGGGAAAAAGACCGATTCTCTCGGCATCGCGACCTTTCTGCTCGGCATCGCCTACTCACTGCGGCTCTTGCAAGCGACGAAAGCCCCCGACGGCGGTTGGCTTGTGCGTTTGGCGCCGCTGGGCCGCTGGGCGCTTTGTTACAGCGACGAGCCGCCCGCCGTGCCGAGCTTCAAGCACACGCTGCTCGTGCAGCCGAACCTGGAGATCCTCGCGTATCGCCAGGGATTGACGCCGGAATTGATCGCGAGCTTGAGCCGAATCGGCACGTGGAAGACGCTCGGCGCCGCCTGCACGCTGCAACTGGAGCCGCATAGCATCTATCGCGCTCTGGAGATGGGCGACACGCTGACGAGCATCGTGCAGCTTCTCGAAGGGCACGGCACCAAGGCGCTCCCCGGCGCCGTGCTCGATTCGCTGAAAACGTGGTCGAGCAAGCGCGAACGCATCGGCGTCTATTCGGCGGGCGCGATCTTCGAATTCACCTCGCCCACCGAGATGAACGAGGCGATCGCGCGCGGTCTGCCCGCAGTGAGGCTGACCGATCGGCTGGCGATTGTCGCCAACGAGAAGGACATCGAGTACAAGCACTTCCGCTTGACCGGCACGCGCGACTACAACCTGCCACCGGAGAAGTGCGTCGATGTCGAGCCGGACGGTGTGACTCTGAGTGTCGATCTTGGGCGTTCAGACCTCCTGCTCGAAACGGAGTTGCAGCGCTTCGCCGAGCCCGTCGCTGCACATCCTTCGGGCGACGGCCCCGGCGCCAAGGGGAATCGGACGTTCTATCGCATCACGCCCGGATCGATCCTCTCGGCTCGCCAGCATGGCGTCGCGCTCTCCTATTTGGAGACGTGGTTCGGCCAACGCACCGGCATGCCGATCACTGCCGCGGGGTGGCTGCTCGTGACGGGATCGGAAGCCGGCCCGGTCGAGCTGCGTCGGCAACTCGTGGTCCATGTCGCCAATGAGCATCTCGCCGACGGCTTGCAGCAATGGCCCGGCACGCGCCCGCTGATCCGCGCCCGCCTGGGCCCGACGACGCTGGTCGTGGACGAGGCTGACGTGCCGGTGTTCGCCGAGCATCTCAAGGAGATCGGCGTCAAGGTTCTCTTCGAGGCGTAATCATTCGGCGACAATGATTGACGCGCTGCTGGTTTGCCGTTATTCTCAAACAAGTCCCGTGCCGATTACTCCCCAATCGCTTGCGGTTTCGCGCCGTCGCAACCCCATGATCGCGCGATGCCGGAATTAACGAAGGAAACCAACATGAGTATTCTCCATCGTCGTCAGTTTCTTGCCTCCGCAATCGCGGCGCCATTCATTCTCGACTCGAACATCCGTGCCCAGGAACAACGCGGTCAAGGTCCGAACAATCGCATAAACCTCGGCGTCATCGGCATCGGCATGATGGGTCGCGGCCATCTCGGCAGCTTCCTCGGCAATCGCGCCGTGCAGGTCGTCGCCGTCTGTGACGTGCACCGGATTCGCCGCGACGACGCCGTCGAGCGCGTCCATCGCGCCTACGCTCAAGAACGCAAGGCGGGCACGTATCGCGGCTGTGCGGCACATGTCGATTTCCGCGAGGTGCTGGCGCGGCGCGACATCGACGCCGTCGTCATCGCGACGCCCGATCACTGGCACGCTATCCCCGCGATTCTCGCTAGCCGGGCGCGTAAGGACATCTACTGCGAGAAGCCGTTGTCGCTGACGATTGCCGAATCACGCGCCATGGTGCAGGCGGCGCGCGACCACAACATCGTCTTCCAGACCGGCAGCCAGCAGCGCACCGAGTTCGGCGGCAACTTCCGCCGCGCCGTCGAATACGTTCGCTCCGGACGCATCGGCCGGGTGCGCACCGTGCGCGTTGGGGTCGGCGGGCCGGCGCGGGCGTGCGATTTGCCGAACCAAGCGACGCCCGACGGCGTCGATTGGGAGCTGTGGAACGGCCCGTCACCCGCGCGTAGCTATAGCGATGTGCTCTGTCCGCGCAACATCCACACGCACTTCCCCGCCTTCCGCAACTACAAGGAATACGCCGGCGGCGGCCTGGCCGACATGGGGGCGCATCACTTCGACATCGCCCAGTGGGCCCTCGATATGGACGGCAGCGGCCCGACCGAGATTCAGCCGCCCGAACGCGGCGACACCGGCCTGCGTTTCGTCTACGCCAACGGCATCGAGATGTTCCACGGCGGCCCGTCGGGCTGCACGTTCGAGGGGACCGAGGGGACGATCTACGTCGATCGCGGCGCCCTGCGCTCGACGCCCGCCAACATTCTGCAACAACCGCTCGGCGAACGCGACTTCCATCTGCCGCAGGTCGGCAACAATCACCGCCAGAATTGGCTCGACTGCATTCGCACGCGTCGCCGCCCGATTGCCGACGTCGAGATCGGCGCCCGAAGCGCTCAGGTCTGCCAGCTCGGCAACATCGGCTACTGGCTGCGTCGCAACCTGCGCTGGGACCCGGCCCGCGAGGAGTTCGTCGACAACGCCGAGGCCAATCGCCTGCGCAGCCGTGAGAATCGGACGCCGTGGGATCGGATCTGATATTCGCCGCTTGCGGCTTAGCGCACGCGCGGGCATCGGGTAGAATAATTTTGAGAGGCGTGGATGAGTCAGCCCTAACGCGGGCTTCGCCCGCAACCCTTGGATAGTGAAAACAGGCATCCAACTTCCGAAAATGATTGTTACCAGCAGTCATTCCGAAAGCGGATGCCATGAAAACAGTATGCTCTTTCGTCGCCAAGTTTGCCAGTCTGA
>SYHD01000308.1 GCA_005799265.1 Planctomycetia bacterium
CGTTTAGCGCTCGCGTCGCAGCGCCGGGTGAACGGCGCTTCGACGCGAGCGCTAAACGCCAAGCGGCTGTACGTTAGCGATTCCATTCGACGCGTTTGGCGTCGGCCCACAGGTCTTCGAGCGCGTAATATTCGCGCGAGTCCTGATCGAAGACGTGGATGACGAGATCGCCGTAATCCTGCACGATCCAGCGGCTCGACTGGTAGCCCTGGATGTTCTCACGCGTCTCGCCCTCGCTGCGCAGAAAATCGTCGATCTCCTCGGCAAGCGTGTGGATCTGCCGACGGCTGGCGCCAGTCATGATGACGAAGTAATCGAAGATGGGCGTGATGCCGCGCAAGTCCAAGACGACGATGTCTCTGGCTTTATTGTCGTCGCCGATGCGAGCGCACTGGATGGCTTGCGCGCGGGTGAGTTGGGCGCGGGTGGATTTCTCGGCAACGGTCGCTTGTTCGCTCAAAGGATCTCCTGAGGGTTGCCTCGCTTACACGGGACGGCGGCAAAGCGAGTGGGCTTCCTATTAATTTAGAAAAGAGGGACAGGCAAGCCCAGCACGGAGTTCGCGCTTTCCCGAACCCGCCGTGCTTGTCCTCCTTTTGTATTTTACCGCGAATCCCGGCGAAGTGAGGCCAGGAAATTTCAGAATTCCAAACTCGACTGGTTCGCGGTCGCGGCATGGATTATACCCGTTGACACAATCTTACGAGTCGCGACCTGACGGTCGCGGCTCGTAGAAACAATCGCCTTAATCGTGCAGACGGGTATTTCACATGCGCAAACGACTCGGTATCGCGGCGGTCGCCTTGGTGCTCGTCGGCGTCGGCTACTGGTGGCAATCGTTCGACACGCACCCAGACCTCGATCCATCCAGAATCCTGGCAAACTCCCTCCCGAATAACGACGGCGACGCGGAATCGTGCGACGCCATCGAGCCGCTCGTCGTTGATCGTGCCGCGCGGGGACTGGCCGCACTGCCCGCACCGCGCGCCGTCGAGATGGAGGCGTTGCCGCGTGTCGTCCAGGCGCCGGGCATGACGCAACCGCCACGGCCGGACGCCGATTCGGGCGCGGCGCGGCGCATGCCCTATGCGGATGAAGACGAACCAAATGCGATCTATCGCGAGATAATTGACAAGGTGAACAAGACAAGAGGAGGGAATCTTCTTCGGAATTGAAAAGTCAAAGCCGCCATTCGTGCCCATTCATACAATCCCCATCTACACTCATCTTCTTGGGGAGCGCATCATGAACATCACCGATATCGAACGCCTACTCGGCTCCGACGCCCGCACTTTGCTCGATCACAAGCCGAAGATCTCCAAGGACCGTTTGTACGTCCCCAGTCCCGATTTCGTCGATCGCGTTTGGGTCAACACCGATCGCACGCCGAACGTGTTGCGTAATTTGCAATCGCTCTTCGGTGCGGGCCGACTGGCGAACACCGGCTACGTGTCGATCCTGCCAGTCGATCAAGGAATCGAGCACTCCGCCGGCGCCAGCTTCGCGCCGAATCCCGATTACTTCGACCCGCTCAACATCTGCGAGCTGGCCCTCAAAGGCGGCTGCAACGGTGTCGCGTCCACGCTCGGCGTTATGGGCGCCGTGGCGCGCAAATACGCCCACAAGATTCCGTTCGTGCTCAAGATCAATCACAACGAGTTTCTCTCCTATCCTAATAGCCACGATCAAATTATCTTTGCCAACGTCAAGCAAGCCTTCGACATGGGCTGCGTCGGCGTCGGCGCGACGATTTACTTCGGCTCCGCGGAGTCGAAACGGCAGATTCAGGAGATCTCGCACGCCTTCCAGATCGCCCACGAGATGGGCATGTTCACAATCCTGTGGTGCTACATCCGCAACAACGCTTTCAAGACGAAGGAGAAGGACTTCCATGTGTCCGCCGACCTCACCGGGCAAGGAAATCATCTCGGCGTCACGATCGGCGCGGACATTATCAAACAAAAGCTGCCCATGAATAATGGCGGGTACAAAGCGCTTTCGACGAAGGAAAAGCCCTGGGGCAAAACGCACGACAAGGTTTACACCGATCTGTCTTCGGACAACCCAATCGATCTGACGCGCTACCAAGTCGCCAACTGCTATATGGGCCGCTGCGGGCTCATCAATTCCGGCGGCGAATCGAAAGGCGTCGGCGACCTTGAGGAAGCCATCCGCACCGCAGTCATCAACAAACGCGCCGGCGGCATGGGCCTGATCTCCGGCCGCAAGGCGTTTCAAAAGGAGCTGTCCGAAGGGATCAAGCTCTTGAATTCGATCCAGGACGTTTACCTGTCCAAGGAAATCACTATCGCGTAGCAGATTCTTTTACACACATTGCAATATGTGGTAGGAGATGGCGGCGCTGGGCCGGTCGTCGTCAGGGTTCTGCGCGAATTGCTCCATGGCGTGGATGACGTTGCTCCGGGCACGAGAGAATCCGCTTTAGACTTCGCTCGCCTTTGAAGCTCCACACCGGGTGGCGTAGGCGGGAGCCTCGGCTGAGGCGGGCCTTACGCATCATCGCAGGGAACCATCGCTATTGTCCCAAGCGGATGCGATCCTTGAACCGATTTCATGGGCGAGTCATTTTGAGGCGCCAGGCGCTTCGGGAAACACGATCTCGCGGACCAGTTGCAGGTCGCGCGCGCCGAGGTCCCCCACGTGCTGCGGGTCGATCGAGAACGTGACGCTGACTTGATCGCCGCCCGTGCCGACAATCAAGTAAAAAATCTGCGTGACCGCGCGGCCGTCGAGTTCGCCCGAAGCCGCGACCTTATAGACAGTGTGCTGTCCTCTGGGGCCGTCGGGAAGCTTTTCCCGCTGGTTTTCCTCGCGCTCGATCCAGCCAGGCGTCGCACGCATCTCGGCGGCGAATTGCTCGAGCGCCATTACATTCTTCACGTCAATCTTCTTCAACGGCATGATGGTCGCCTGGCCGATGAACTGGCCGCGCTCCAGATAACGCATGACCAGCTGTGGAGCTCCATCTGGGCTGGTGATGTGCCAGTTGCGCGGGTAGTTGAGCGCGTAGCGTTTGTCGGAATGCTGTATGTTCGTCAATTCACTCGGCGGCGTTCTTCCATTCGGCACGCGGGCGCCGATGATGATGTTGTTCAAGTCGCCGGGCACGTCGATCGGCGCTCGCTTCAATTTGATGACGACATCCGCGGAGAGCGCCGGCGTGATCGGGCCTTGTTGACGTGCGTCGGTTTCCTCCCAAACCAGACCGACGATGCGCTGCTCCCGCGTGTCAAATTCGAGCCGGGCGTGCACGAGCACCTTGACCGAGGCGCCGAGGTTGATCCCCTCGGCCGTTCCCGCGATGCTGATGTGCGCGATGTTTTCCTTGACGGCTTCGAGCTTGCCTTCGAAGGTGTGCTTGGCCAGGCGGAAATCACACAGGGCGGCGACGACGTTGTTGGCGATGGGCCAGTTCTTGCCGACCTCGATTTGCTTGCCAGGCAGCAAACCGGAGATGGCCTGGGTGTCGAAGTGTTCCGTGAGATCCACTTCATCGCGAGTCAAGGCGCCGTTCGGGCTGTAGCTGACGATCTGATCGTTATGCCGATGCGCCACCATGAATCGTCGTGCTTCGCGCAACGTTCGTTTTGGGGGATTCTTGTCATTATCAAACGTGATCGTGCTCTCGGCTGTCGTGTAGATGCGGGCGGCCTTGTCGGAAACCGCGCCGTTGATGTCAAGGAAGCGCTCCACGTAGTCGTGCTTGGCCTCGGCCTTGTGCGGATAGACGACCTCCTTGCCGTCCTGGTTGACCGTGATCTTGCCCGTAAGGCTCATCGTCAATTCGTTCCGCACGCACCGGTCGGCCAATGGCGCCTCGGTCAGATTGACGGCCTGGGCTTTCACCCCCCCCGCGACGATGAGATTGACCACGACGCACAGTGCGGCTTGTCGAGTGAACATCGGACTGATCTCCAAAGAGGGCTTCCGTTTCAGGATTTCGTCGCTCGCGTGAAACTGCCAGAGACTCGCCGCACACACGAGACTACGAGCCGCGCCCGTTAGGGAGCGTCTCGCAGCCACCGCTCCCTAACGGTCGCGGCTCGTGAAGAGTTTGCCAAACGCTCGTTCCCAAACGGAGTTTGGGAACGAGGGGATCAACAAGCGACGCGCTGCTACTTCTTCGTTTCCGGCAGCGGGATGACGACTCCCGGCGGTAGCCCGATGGGCATGGGAGGCTGCTCGATCGTGGGCGTTCGGGCCGGCGGTGGCGTGCTATCCACCGGCGGCCGATTGATGTCGGGCGCCTTCAGCGGCGCGTCCGGCAACACCACCTTCTGGCCGTCATTCGGCACGATCGCCATTGGCTTGAACTCCGGCATTTTGACCGGCGGCAACGTGGTCGGTTCGAGATTCCGCGCCTGACTCACGGGCATCGTCGGCGGCCCCTGATACGACGCGTGCTGTACCTGATTCGCCAAGATCGGCCGCGGGTTCGCATCCTGGCGCAGCTTGGCGAACGCTTCCGGAATCCGCTGGGCGACGCGCAGCTCGTGCATTTCCTTGATCAGTTTTTCGCGATGGTCCACAAATCGCTCCGCCGCGTTGGCCGGCAGCTGCTTCTCGCACAATAGGATCACATACGTCCCGTCCTTCATTTCGAGCAGCGGGCTAATCTCACCGGCCTTCAAGGCGAACGCGGCGTCCTCAAGCTGCTGGTCGCCGAAGTGTTTGTGGATCGGCGGCACCTTGCCGGCGACCGAGGCCAGGCTGGGAATGAATTGCTTGGTGGCTTCCACCAGGAAGTCGGCCTGTCCCTTGCGCGCGTTTTCCCATACCTTCAAGCCGAACTGGCGCTGCCCCTTGTCGATCACGATCATGCGGCATTCGGCCTTGGGTCCAAAGCGAGCCTCGAAGCCTTCGCGCAGGTCGTTCTCGGTGATCTTGACGCTGGATTGCACCAGCTTCTCCATGAGGATCTTGGGCCGAATCACGTCCTCGCGCCATTCGTATTCGGTCTTGCCGAACTTGCGCAAGACGTTGTTGACGAACTCGACGGGAGTGAGCTTGGTCGGCCCACTGAAGCTTTCGACATCTTTCAGAAAACGCGCTTGGACTTCCATGTCGGTGGCGACGATGTTGTGTTTGGTGCACTCCATCTCGACGATCTTGCGGTTGATCATGAATTCGAGCCGCTCGACGCCGAGGCGATTGATGAGGTAATCGCCGAATTCCGCGCGCGTGACGGGGATGTTGTTGTAAACGTAGGCGACGGCGCGCGTGTTCGCATCGCCATCTTTGTCGCCAGAGCCGCCGGCTGTCACATGGACGCCCGACTGACGACGGCCGAACCAGAAACTGCCGGCGCCGACGACGACAACCATGACGAGTACGGCCAGCCTTTTCGTCAGCCAGGGATTGGCTTTCATCAAGTCGATACACTTCCGCATAACCTCGCTCCTCCCGGTTTTGGTCCGGATTCTGGTCCCGAAGAATAAAGCGGGTCCGCTATAACGAATCAATTTCGGGCAAACAAGAGGAGTTGCCTCACGTGAACATGAGCCACGGATCAATCACGGAGTGAAAAAATGCCAGAAACGAGCCGCGACCGTAAGAGCGGAGGGACTTCCCACTCCCTTACGGTCGCGGGTCGTAATGAAAGTGCGCATTTCGAGCGTGCGGAGTAGTTCTCCTATTCCTCCCCTTTTATCCGTATTCGATACGTGGTTCTGCTACGGTTGGCTCAGCTTGTCATTCGTTTGACTCGCCTTCACGCCGGCAAAGGTGTGATAGACGCCCAGAAAAACGGGAGGAATCGCCCTCTCGATCTGGGCGCGGCGCGTGGCGCCGACAAAGATCTGATCGAACGGCAACAGCCGAACGTTCGTGCGCGGATCGTTCTTCACAACGATCGCGTTCAAATCGACATGAATGACCTCCGGGCGCTGGCTCTCTCCCAGGTGTGGCCGGACGACGTATACGTCTGTCGGCTCGGCGCCGGCGGTGATGCCGCCCACGCGCCGCAAGAGATCGAGCACCGTCTCCGGACCCTGATACGACACGCTGCGTTGATGGCCGATCACCTCGCCGAACAGCAACAAGTACTGCCCGCGATATTCACGCACGCGCATCGACACATCCGCCGGATTCACGCCGACATCGACCGCAATCAACTCGGCAACCTGGGCAAGCGTACGTCCTTCAACGCGCGGTCGGGCGTAATCAATCAGATCGATTCGTCCGTCAGGCCCGACGACGTAGCGTCCGTTAAGCTCCGGCCGGGACGCGACCTCGACTTCAAGAACATCCGGACAGCCGACGCGGTAATGTTGGGCGACTTCATCATTGCCTTGAGCGGGCGGCTGTGCCAGCAAGTTTTTTTCGACGAAATGGCGATCCTTGACGCAGCCAGTCAAATGGGGCAAGAGGGGCAGCAATACCAGGAGGCAGGCCGTGCGAGCTTTCCAGGATGACCAGCGCAGGCCAGTCTTCATAGATTTTCTAGGTCCTAGGCCGATGCGAGCCGACAAGATCGATGTAGCCTTCATCGGCGTGCGACTCTACCGACCTTGAAGCGTTTGTGGCGTATGACGTGACCCGCACGAGGAAATTCATGGCCCAGGCATCGAATGACCTGATCGTCAGCGTCTCCGGCATCCGCGGGATCATCGGCGCGGGACTGTCGCCGGGCGCGGCACTAGCGTTTGCACAGGCGCTCGGCACCTTCGTCCAAGGCGGCCGCGTCGTACTGTCACGCGACTCTCGACCGAGCGGGCTGATGCTGCGCCACGCGGTCATCGCGGGGTTAAGCTCGTGCGGCTGCGCGATTCACGATCTGGCGATCGCGCCCACGCCGACCGTCGGCCTTTCGGTGCGGCAACTCGACGCCGTCGGCGCCATCCAGATTACAGCGAGCCACAACCCCGCCCCGTGGAACGGCATGAAGCTCTTCGGGTCCGACGGCGCCGTCCTCCCCGCCGCCAAGGGACTCGAGATCAAGAATATCTTCGATACGAATTCATTCGTATCGGTCCCTCACGACAAGCTCGGCGGCGTCCAGGACTGCCGCGAGGCCGAGGATTGGCATCGCGCGCGCGTCCTGCAACTGGTGGACGTGACGCGCATCCGCGCGCGCAACTTTCGCACGCTGCTGGACGCCAACGGCGGCGCGGGCGGGCCGCTCGGCAACGCGCTGCTCGGCGCCTTTCACGCGCGGCCCGTCGTCATCGGCGGCGCTCCTAATGGCGACTTCGCGCATCCGCCGGAGCCGTTGGCCGAGAATCTCACCTCGATCCTGCCGCTCGTTCCCCAACAAAAGGCCGACCTCGGCTTCGTGCTTGACCCCGACTCGGATCGGCTCGCGCTCATCGACGAAACGGGACGCTACATCGGCGAGGAGTTGACGCTTGCCCTCGCCGTCCTGTGTCGGCTCAAGCAGGAACGCGGGCCGCTCGTCATCAACATGTCGAGTTCGCGCGTCACCGAGGACATCGCCAAGCAGTTTGGCGTGCCGTGCTGGCGTTCAGCGGTCGGCGAGGCCAACGTCGTCGCCAAGATGCGCGAAGTCGGCGCCGTAATCGGCGGCGAAGGCAACGGCGGCGTCATCGACCCGCGCGTCGGCTGGGTGCGCGATCCTTTCATCGGCATTGGTTTGATCCTGCAACTCCTGGCGGACACGGGCAGGACGCTCAGCCAGATTGTCGCTGACTTGCCGAGTTACGCCATCGTCAAGGACAAGTACACGGTGCCGCGCGAACGCCTGCCGAAGCTGAACGCCGCGCTGCAAGATCGCTGGCCCGATGCGAGTTGGAACGAGCTCGACGGCCTGCGTGTGGATTGGCCCGATCGCTGGGTCCACGTGCGGCCGAGCAATACCGAGCCGATCGTTCGCGTTATCGCCGAGGCCCCGAACGCTGCCGACGCTGAGCGCCTGTGCAAGGAAGTCGGCGCGATCCTCATGACCGTGTAACCGTGTTAACCCCTGAGGGCAACAAGACCGTGCTGGGGGGATCAGTGGATTGCAATGGAATATGGTCAATGGAAAATGGCTAATGGACAATTTCGAGCGTCGGCTTTCATATTGACCATTAGCCATTAGCCATTAGCCATTGACCATTTTCGGTTTTCATTGACCTATGCCAAATAGGTTAGACGCCGATACGCCTACGAGACAAGGCCCACGGAACGCTGCCATGCCGCCGCGCATCCTGTTCCCGCTGATCGTTCTCGCGACGTGTGCCGGGTTCCTTTGCGCCGACGAGGCCGAGGACAAAGCTGCCCTCGCCATCGAAAAGCATGGCGGCAAGTTCACGCGCGACGCCAAGGCGAACGGCAACCCCGTCGTTCGCGCCAGCCTTGTTTACGGTCGCGTCACCGACGCGCAGCTTCAATTTCTCCGCGACCTCGGTAAACTCGAAGAACTCGATCTCTTCGGCGTCAAGCTCAGCGACGCCGGCTTGAAGCATCTACACGGCCTCAAGCATCTGCACACGCTCAATCTTGGCTTCGCGACCGAGATCACCGACGACGGACTCAAGGAGTTGCGTGGCCTCACCAAGCTGCATACGCTCACCCTCAGCAGCACGAAACTCACGGGCGTCGGCCTGGACGGGCTCGCGAGTTTGCGTTCGCTCGACCTCGAAAACGTCAAGCTGACCGACGCCGGCGCGAAGGCGCTCGGCCAACTCAAACTGCTGCAATCCCTGAATCTCACGAACACGCCGTGCACGGACGTGCACGTCAAGGAATTGCGCGCCCTGACCAGCTTGAAATCAATCGATCTCAGCGATACCAAGCTGAGCGATACGGGCGTCAAGGAGCTGCGCGACATCAAGAGCCTCGAGGAGCTCTTGCTTTTCAACACGCGCGTCGGCGTCGTCGGCGCCATGGAACTTGCGGCCCTCGCGAACTTGCGGAAGCTCTCCTTGCAGCAGACCGACATCACCGACGCCGGTCTGGTCGGCATTCGCGATTTGACGATGCTTCGCGAGCTGAATCTGAGCGCTACCAAGATCTCCGATTTGAGCCTGAAAGAGTTGGGCAAGCTCGAAAACTTGCAAACGCTTGACCTGACTGGCGCCAAGATTACCGATCTCGGCCTCAAGGAGCTGCGCGTGCTGTCGAAGTTGCAAACGCTTCACCTGGGCTATACGCAGATCACCGACAAGGGCCTGAAGGAGTTGCGCGATCTCAAGGATTTGCACGTCCTCAATCTCGCCGGCACGACGATCTCGGACTCGGGATTGCGAGAGTTGCACGATCTCAAGGTGCTGACGACGCTCGATCTGAACGGTGTCAAGGTGACTGACGCCGGCTTGAAGGCGTTGCGCGTGGTGCTGCCGAAGGTGGCAATCTTGCGTTAGCGTGGCCGCAGCGTGTTGCGATACACGTATTCGCCGAGCGAGCGGCCTACCCGCAGCCCCTCGGTGTTGTCGAACTGCCAGTGGATGCCGCCGTAGATACGGCTCATGCCGGCTTCCTCGGCGGCGGCCCACAGGCTGTCGAATTTGCGCGTCATGCCGGGCAGATCGTCCGCGGTCGTCGCGAAGCGGATCTTGTCCGTGCCGAACGATTGCGCCAGCACGCTTGCCGCGGCCGAGCTGAACGTGCTGTGTCCGGAAACGTACGCGGGGAACGGCGGCGTGTTCAGGAGCGGCATCCAATCGTCGCGGCGCTCGGTGTAAGCGATCGCGGAGATCGGCCGCCAGAAGTCGAACGTGAACTTGATGACCCAGCACAGAATGCCCGCGTCGGCAAGACTGAGGTTCAGATGCGCGAACAGCCGAGCGTTTTCGACCAGGGTGTTGCCGCGCTCGAGCGCGATCGTTTGGGCAATCTTGTTCCAGTGCCCCGGCGGCGTGACGGTTCCCGCGTCGTCGGCCCAGAAATGCGCGATTTGCGTTTGCTCCTCGGTTCGCTGGGCGCTGTCTTTGCCGCCGATACGCCGGACTTCGTCGAACGCGGTTCGATAGGCGTCGCTCGACAGCGACGGCGGAGCGGGCGGGCGATACTGCGTTCCCTTCTGAATCGCGAAAGGCCTGACGCGGCCCCAGTCCGGCAAGAGCGCGTCCTTGAAGTGCGGCGCCGTCGGCTGCCAGGCGCCCGGACTTCGTTTATAAGAATAATGACCTATCTCGTCCGAACCGTCGTCGCGGCGTGCTTGCAGGGTACGGTCGGCGACAAGCCGCCCCAACGCGGCGCCGTCGTCGCGCGCGGTACCGATCGGCAGGGCGTTCAGGCAGCGCAGTAGGCCCTCATCGAAAAACTCTCGTTGCTTCGGAAAAAGCGCAACCAACGCCCAGTGCGCCGCGGCCGCCGCCGCTGCATCCATCGACGCTCCGGGAGGCGCCGTCGCGTTGACAAGGTACGGCTCGTGCGTGCGCGCGATCGCCATCACCGCGTCGTAGATGGATGCGTGCACGATCGCCAGATTGCGGGCGGCGACTGGCGGCGACGTCTTATCGGCACGAATCGCCGCGAGTGTCGCCTCGTTCCACTTGATGACCAAGTCCGCCTGCGCGGGTTCGATCTGCCCGTGCACCTGCGGCGGCACGATTTGCCCGAGCGTCGTCGGCGTCGTCAATAAGATCAGTGCGAGCGTATTCATGTTGGCCTCCGCGTGGTTCTTGTTGCCATGGTAATTCATGGCGACCTGAGTGACAACCAAGTTCCGGATGGAATGGCGGCAACGGTCGGGCCGAATTGAGAGATTCTGCCGGTTGTAGCGATTGTAGCGCCCGCATGTAAGCTCACGCAAAGGCGCAAAGGCGCAAAGAAAATTGGATGACTCGGTAGCGTCAACCGTCTCAGCAAGCGCCCACGGTATACGAGCTGGGCATTTTCTTTGCGCCTTTGCGCCTTTGCGTGAGATCATGAACGAAAAGCGATTTTCCTTTCCTTCACGCCTCGCGCCGGGTAGTTTGACGAAACAAACTTCCGTGCGTTTACTCCGAGGAGGCTCCCCATGTTCCGATATCCCCTTCGCTTCGGCGTGGCAATCGTAGTCGCCTTCGTCGGAGCCGCGAGCGCGAACGCCCAACCGATCGATGTTGAAGGCCAGCCGCTTGCCGAGAATGTGTTGCGTCTGCTCCGGGCGCTAGATAGTCTCGGCCAGCCGCTATCCGACGAGCAATCGAAAGCGATCACCGCCGCCGCCAGGAAGCAGGACGCGCGGAAACTGCAAGAGCTGCTTGATCCGCACGTTCTCTTGCTTGTGCATCTTAATCCCGAAGCACGCGTCAAGGTCAAGCGCGGCGACGCCCCGACCGTGCTCCAGCAAGGCGGATACACGCCGTTCCTTGTCAAGGTGCATAACGAGAGCACCGTCACCAAGCCGATGCGCATCGGCAGCCCGCAGGCATTGCCGATCTTTTCGGGCGGACGCTCGAAGAACAAGCCGGAAGCGCTGACCGAGGACGACCTCAAGAATCGCTTCCTCGATCTCGAACTTTACACCAGTCCGCCGATGACCGACAAACTCAGCGGCCTCAAGGTCGAGTACGCGCTGGCACTGATTCACAGCAGCCGGGCCGGCGCGGAAAAAACCAAGGACGGCAAGATCGTTCCCAAGGCCGGCAAGCTCGAAGCGACCCTCGTCATTGACGTCGGCCAGGGAACGCAGGATCTCGGCAGCCGCGGCGAGACGCCGGTGCTTTTCAATGTCAAGCCCGCCATCCGCGTCAAGCTGCTCATCGCCGATTTCGACGGCACGCCGACCACCGGACGATTTACTTTCAAGGATCAAGCGGGCCGCGTCTATCCTCCGAAAGCGAAACGGCTCGCCCCCGATTTCTTCTTCCAAGACCAGGTCTATCGGCACAACGGCGGCGTTGTGCTACTGCCGCCGGGGGACTTCACCATGACCTATGGCCGCGGGCCGGAGTATCGCCAGCTCACCTCCAGGATCACCGTCCCTGAAAAAGGCGACGCCGTCATCGCCGTCAAGCTGGAACGCTGGATCAATCCCGCGAACTACGGCTTCTATTCGGGCGATCATCACATCCATGCGGCCGGTTGCTCGCATTACGTCAATCCCACGGAAGGCGTTTTCGCGGAGGACATGTTCCTGCACGTCAAGGGCGAAGGGCTGAACGTAGGTTG
This sequence comes from Planctomycetia bacterium, assembly GCA_005799265.1. Taxonomy (GTDB): domain Bacteria; phylum Planctomycetota; class Planctomycetia; order Gemmatales; family Gemmataceae; genus SIAQ01. Next base: position 12,061 of record SYHD01000308.1, read on the forward strand.
CAACCTGACGTGGGGCCCGTGCTACGATTTCCAACGGCAATTTTTTGAACCCAACGCTCACCGCATCAGCGAGCCGTTCACCGTGCTGAAATACGACGTCGAGGTCAGCGGCTTCGGTTCGCAGGCACTGGGCCACGTCTGCCTACTCAATCTGCGCGATCAGACGTATCCCGGCTCGGATGGGACGAAGACGAAAGGCTGGCCGACCTGGACGACGCCGCTCATGCGCTGGGCGAAAAACCAGGGCGCCTACACCGGCTACGCACATTCGGCCAGCGGTCTGGGCATCAATGCCGAGGCCGCGACGGAACGGCTCTTCGTCCAGCTCTCTCTCCTCGAGGACAACAAGGCGAAGGACAAGAAGGGCAAACGCATCGAGCGCGACCGCAAGGAACTCGAGCGCCTCAAGGTCTCCGAGAAGAAAGCCGACGCCATCGCGCTGCCGCTCGACTACGACGACGTCGACCTCAACAACGACGGCTTCATCACCTGGGATGAACTCGTCGATGCGCATAAACGGGCCGCCAACAAACTCCCGAACTACGCCGTTCCGGAGATGAACGGTATCGGCGCCCAGGAGATTTGCGTCACCGTCGCGCAAGACCTGTGCGACTTCATCAGCGCCATGGACACCAATCGCGTCCCCGAATGGAACTGCTGGTATCACATCCTCAACTGCGGCTTTCCATTGAAAGTCTCCGGAGAGACCGATTTCCCGTGCATCACTGATTCGCGCGTCGGCCAGGGGCGCGTTTACGTCCAGATGGGCAAGATCGACAAGATCAACTTCAAGGACTGGGCCGAGGGACTCGCCAAGGGAAGATCGTACGTCAGCGACGGCTACGCGCACGCCCTGCGTTTCAGCGTCAACGACAAGGTCTGCGGCGAGAAAGTCAAGTTGCCCAAGCCGGGCAACGTGCGGGTGCAAGCGCGCGTCGCCTTCGCCGCCGACGTCGCCTTGGGCACGGCTCAGGGAGGGCAGACGCCGAAGGGGAAGGAGCGTCTGGTCGAGTTGATCGTCAACGGCCAGGTCGTCGCAACGCAGATGGTCCCCGCGGACGACAAGGAGCACGACCTGGAATTCAAGGACGTGGCCATCGAACGCAGTTCATGGGTGGCGCTGCGGCATTTCCCGCAGATGCACACCAATCCGGTGGACGTGATCGTCAACGACGCGCCGATCCGTGTGTCGCGAAAGAGCGCCCAGTGGTGCGTCAGCGTGATTGAGCAGCTCTGGCGCGTGCGCAACGGCGTCATCGCGGAAGAGGAACGCACGGAGGCAGAACGCGTTTTCAACTGGGCGATCCAGCGCTATCAACGAATCGCGCAAGACGCGCCGCCGGGGAGATGACCGACCAGCACTCAAGCATTTGCGCCAGTGGTGAAGATGCGATTACGACGATTTTTCTCGGCGCTTCCGACAATAGTCCTGCGTCGCCGGATATGAAGGCCCGCCAGAAACGCGCGGAATGCCTCCCGAACCATAGCCCGTTCTGAAGCTGAGAATGAGGCCAAATGACAGTGGACTGGCCACCGGTGCGGCAATAGGATTAGGCCGAGTCATTTTTGCAATACAGTCTGTGTTCGCACCGAAAAAAGGTTGGCTACTTATGGGAAAACTTACGCCCGCCCTGCTGGAGAAGGCGTCGAAGGCTGCCGACGTGCAAAGGAAGATGATGGCAGATGTCAAGGACTCTGCCGACGAGACCGGCCTATTCTACATCGCCACCAAGGAATTCACGATCGGCGGCGAAGGTATTCCGCTGTTCATCTTGACGGCGAGTTCCTCTCACGTCGGCGATTTCATAAAGATCATCAAGGCGCAGGACGGTGCCCCAGTTGGCAAGGGGACTTGCGATGTGATCACGGATGGCACCGCGCGCAAGGTCGTGTTCGACAACGGCGGCGGTCTGAATGACCAGCTGGTGATGCAGATCATCAAGAAAGTAGCCAAAATTGCGGGAATCACCAAGGCCGAGGAGGAAAAAGCCAGAAAGAGCAAGGCCAGGGAAATGGCCGACAAGAGCCATGCCGTGGCCCGCATGGAGGGGAAACTGGATTGGAAGTTCAAACCGACCACGTCGGCGGTGAAGGCGCTGGACGACGCCAGCCAAGAGTGGAACGAGTTCAAGAAATTCAAAGGGAATTTCATGAAATTCTTGAGCGACAATGGGTTGCCGAAGGACGAAAACCCGTCAACGATCTGGAAAAAGCTCCTTCGGGGCCTGGTTGCCTCGGGCTACGTGAAAGATGCCATCCCCAAGGCAGCAGACCAGACAAGCTTCATCCTTGGCTTGGAAGGTACGGATGGCAAGGTGGTCCGCGAAAAGTTGCTGGCGCAGGCGATGGCGGGACTCGAGCCGTTCATCAAGCACGCCGGGAAATACCTTGACAAGGTGGCGACAGCGGCCAGCGGCAAGACCTGGGCTTTCTGGTCGGGGGCAGGCGCCTTGGATTCGGCCAAGGCGTCCGGCGGGATCTCGCTGGAAGGCACGGTGGGGTCGTTCTTCGACAAATATGAGAACGAGTACACTAATTTTCCGAAGCTCACCGGCGTCGAAGACATGGCGATTTGGACGGCCATGTCGGAAATGTACGCCGAGAAGGCCGCCGCGCACATGGCCAAGTTCAAAATCATCGGTTTCGTCGGGCCGGGCGCCACGCGCGATCAGAGCGTTTTCAATAAAATCGAACAACCGGTTTTTATTGAAGTACTGACGGTCAAAATGAAGGCGACCCCCCCCGATATCGAGTGGTATGTGGTGGATTGTGAAAAAAACAGCACCGACAAGTGGGAGTGGACAAAGAAAGCCCCCAAGAAGTTCGGTGATCGCACCGCGGCGTTGAACGAAGTCAAACGTCGCTATGGCTCGTAGCCGGTCCTTCTGAGCCAGGTGCGGAGAACTGGCGCACCTGAGGCGTCTTGATTGGCGGGACAAGGTCGGCTGATCGCGTGACGGCAGCAACGGCGACAAAGCCAAATGTCGTCCATTTTTCTGATTCACGAAGTGCGGCAGGGTCAAGGTGATGGAGCAAAAGTAACCGGAAGGGCCGGCGGAGTTTCGCCAGGGGGTGTCGGCACGGCGGCCACCAACCAATTGGTTCCGCCTTCGGAAGTGAACGTCACCGTATAGGAATGCGGGCCCGTCGAGGTGACGATGGTAACAGCTCCGACGTAGGGGCTAGTCGGCGGCAAGCCGGTTTCCAAAAGAGCCAGACCGCGCGCCAGCGCGTGAACACTACCTTCATCCCGCTCTACCTGCTGGACACGGGTTGATTCAATGCGAAGAGCAGCGCCGATCTGACGAAAAGCAATGCCCAGTATCGCCAGGAACAATAGGACGAACGCCAGCACCAACAACATGGCGTAGCCGGGGCGTGAGGAAGAACGTAGCCTCATGGGTCCCTCGCGATCAAGGTGTACGTTTGCGTAATCCCGCGATACTGAAACGTGATCTTGAGTTGAACCCGATCCCCCATATCTTGCACGTCCAGTTGTTGCACATAGTTGGCTACCGTGTAGCTGGTGCTGGAACTCTGATCCCAGCGAACGAGGCGATTATCTTGGACTTCGTAGATAATCACCGTATCCGGTGAGCCCCAGTCAGCGATTCCATTGGGAGTGGCGCTGCCGTCGAAGCAGAGCCATAGTTGGTTATTGGAGGGTTGCATCCGCCCGACGAAACGGAACTGGGTTTTGGTACCGATCCTTCCCTCCGGGTTGGGCAGACTACCGGCCAAATCACGCACCAAGGAGGCGGCGGCGAGGTTGGCTTCCTGAGCGAGGCGCGTGCGGTGGACCAGGTCTGCTGTGGGCCGCACGAGACCGGACCAGGTTGCGGACAGCAGTAGAGTCAAAAACGCCAGAAGGAACGAGACCACCGTGACTTCGAGCAGCGTGAAGCCACGGCGATGGTTGGTGAGTGGTGATTGATGCAACATGGCATGCCTTCTTGTACCCGAATTAAATAGCAACATGGCAACCCTTCTTTCTCACCACTCATTCATTGCGGCACCTTTACGGTAATCGCCACATGGACGGTGACGTCCTGACTCGTCAGCGATTTTTCCACCGCTACGATGTGCACGAGGTTGTACACGGGGACCAGGCGGACGCCGTCGGCAACAACACGGCCGTCGGCATCATCGCTCAGAATCACTGTGGCGGCGCCGCTGCTGATGGAGACCGTCGCCAGGCTCTGCCAGGACACATCGCCAAACAGCGGACCGGCAGGAGCCTTGAGCTGGTTCACGAGGTAGACGCCTCGCAGTATCGCTGCATCGTAAACCTGGTAGGGAGCATTGCTCGCGCGATTGCCACTCGCCAGCCAGGTGACTTGAACATCGTACCATCCCGGCGGAATGCCCGTGAACTGCCAGGTCGCTGTGTTTTCGCCGGTCCCGGCCGGGTGCCACCGAAGGGTTTCCTGAAACGCTTTTTTCTGGGTCTCCGCACCCCAACCGGAGCCCGCTTCCACGTAGCCGTATTCTCCGTTGTCAATCAACAATACCGGCGGCGGGGGTCGCACGCCCGGATTCTGCGTTTGAATCGAAGCAACCGCACCCAGTTTGCGCGCCCACTCATCACTCGAAGGCACCAGGTAGTAGGTGGTTTTGGGGCTGACCCAGCCATCGATTTTTTTCGCCTGTTTCGACTGCATCACCACCAGAGGATAGAGACCCATCAAAGCCACGGCGAAAACGACCAGGGCGACTTGGACATCCAGAAACGAGAACCCCTGTCGGCACACTTCCTGTGGCGGTCGCTTGGAATCTATACGCATGCTTGCACCTCTCAATGAAATCCCGGTGTGATTGCAGTTTCACCACTGGCCTGGATTGAGCCGGCCATGGCTCCGGTTTGATCGATGGTGATTTGTCCCGCCCATTTACTGCTGCCCGTACGTGTGGCCGTGACGGTGAACGTATTGTTGTCCACCACGCTGATCGTGTACGTATAGGGCGTGCTCGCAGCGGCGATACTCGGATCCAGCATGCTTTGCAAGTCGCTCAAGTTACTGGCGAAGCTGCGGTTGTCTAGCCAGTAGAACCGTTGCGTGGACCAGATCGCACGCAGGTTGGCGGCGGCGATATCGGCTTGCGCCTGCTCCGTGGCCCGGCGAAACGACGGTGCGCTCAGGGCCACGAGAACGCTCACGATGGCGAGCACCAGCACGATCTCGAACAACGAGAATCCGCACCGGCGCAGCTTCTTTCGATGATCGTGCGGCCTCTGCAATTGCATGATCCCGCTCCTGGTTAGTTGACCTTGCCAGCCATCTCAAACATGGGCAAATAGATCGCCAACATGATGCCGGCGATGGTAATACCCATGCCCATGATGATGATGGGTTCCATCAACTTCGTCGCTTTGCCAATGAGGCCTTCCATTTTTTCTTTGTAGTAGGGGGCAATCTGTTCCATGACCGGGGCCAGCTGTCCGGATTCCTCGCCGACGCGCACCATATTGGTCATCATGCTGGTGAATAGACCGGTTTCCTCAAGAGAGGTCGCCAGCGGTCGGCCGGCCGCGACGCGATCCTGGGCACGCCCGATCGCGTCTCGATAAATGGGATTGGTGTGGAAGACGCCTCCCATCACCTCCAACGCCTCCAGCATGGGGATGCCGCTCTTGAGCAACAGGGCTATGTTGGAGGCAAATCGATACATGGCCGATTGCACCATGAGTTCACCGAAGAGGGGTGTCACCAGGCAGAGGCCGCCAACGCGTCGCCTCCCCGTCTCTGTCGTCATGTACTGGCGGAACCCCACCACCGCGGCGATGATGCCGACGAGGATGTAGATGCCGTACACGACGATGAAGTTCGAAGCATCGACCACGAACTGCGTGATCCCAGGCAATTCCGCGCCCATTTCCTTGAACATGTTGGCGAAGGTCGGCACGACCAGCCAAAGCATGACGCTCACGGCGATGATGGCCACCACCGTCAAGATGATCGGATACATCATGGCGCCGACGATCTTGCGCATGGTTTCCCGTGACTCCCGGATTTGCCGATTGAGTTCCACAAGCACGGGGCCCATCTGTCCCGTGATTTCTCCCGTGCGAATGACTTCGATCCAGTGATGTTCAAAGATGGCTGGGTAGTTGGCGGCGGCGCCGTGTAAGGTGCTGCCCGCGGCCACGCGCCCCGCGATTTCGCTCAATATTTGCTGCAATTTGCTGCTTTGGCTCTGCTCCGCGCCGATGTTCAGCGCTTGTAGGAGCGGCGTCCCCGAGCAAACGAGCGTGGACAGCTGCTGAAAGAAGGTCATCTTGTCGTCCATGCTGACTTTCTTGTGCATACTGCTCGACACCCGAGCATGCTCGATCACCCAATCTTCAAAAGCCATGAGATACTCCTCGATGTCTTTGGACTGGCGTCCCAGGTTGTTCCCGCGATAAAAATGCTCGATTGGCTTTACCGCAAAGACTGCAATTCGTTGTTCGTCAACACACGATGAAAGGTACAATCCAACAACCAGCCTTGGGCGGCAACGGCCTGAACTCTCCGAACTCCGCCGAACAACGTGGGGGTGCCGTCTTGCTGACCTTTCCAGAACAATTGCAACTGAGCGCCTAATTCAAATCGACGCGGTAGAATCAGACCGATGCCGATAGGGGAAACATTCACGATCTTCGCAGCCCATTTGACCTCGGCATCGAACCCAACGTAACACCCAGCTTCCGGATTACAGGGAAAACGAGTTGTCGCTCGTCGTTCGCGTGTGCGCTCCCCTGCGAGTACTTTGTTTCCTTGAATATCTGGCGTCAGGGGCGGAAATGAGTTTTTGCCTGTCAGCATGGAAAAGAATTCAAGGCAAGACGATGGACGGTGGTTCGGCTCTGGCCGCAGGGCCATGCGAATGGCGAAATCGATTCGCTTGCTCAATTCAGGCGCCAGTTGAACAGCCGGGGGAATATCATCGGTCAGCTTTTTTTTCAGAATGCCAATGGTGGAAGGCGATTCAAACGGCACCTTACCCGTTACCGCCATGTACAAGGTCGCGGCCAGCGAGTAAACATCAGCGCGCCGGTCCACATTACTGGCGTCTTCGAATTGTTCGGGGGCCATGAAGTTGGGAGTTCCTAACCCCAATCGTGCGGGCGTCAAGGTAACGTCGACTTTAGTATTCTTGGCCAAGCCAAAGTCGATTAACTTGGCATCGTTGTTGTCCGCCAGAACGATATTGCTCGGCTTGATGTCACGATGAATGACGCCGTGCTTATGGACGTAGTGCAATGCATCGGCAATCTGGATGATGATGTGAACTGCATCCGCTTCGGCCAGCTTGCCGCCGCGTTTGAGACGTTGCGCCAAGTTCAGCCCTTCCGCGAGTTCCATGACAATGTAGGGGGAGGAATTCATCATGCCGTGGTCCAAGGAACGCAAGAGACGTGGATGATTGAGCAGACGCGTGGCGCCGTACTCTCGTCTGCTGCGTTGCGCCAACACGGGATGCTCATTGATGGTGGCGCTCGAGAGCTTGATAGCCACGAGTTCCCCCGTGTCGCGGTGGCGAGCCTTATAGACAACACCCATGGCGCCGCGGCCAATTTTTTCCACCACCTGATAGGCGCCGATAGTTTGGCAAGCGGGAACGGTTATTTTCGACATGGCTTGTTTCCTTTGCTCGTTAGGCTTACTTTCAATCCCCTTCCGCCATCGTGACGCTTAAGGCCTCCTCCAGACTGGTCATGCCGACGCGGACTTTGTCGATCGCGCTATCGGTCAGCAACTTCATCCCTTGCTCCGAGGCGGCGCGGCGCAGTTCCGAAACCGGGGTCCGACTCTGAATCAGGTTTGCCATCCGAGGCGTAATGCGGATCACTTCAAAAATTCCGACGCGCCCACGGTAGCCGGAGTTTCGGCAGCTGGCACATCCTTTGGGGCGATACAGCATTCGTCCGGGTTCCAGACCGTGCCGCCGCGCGGTCTCTGGGTCGCAGTCATAGGGTTCCTTGCAATCCTTGCACAGCCGGCGGATCAGGCGCTGGGCCTCCACCACGCGCATCGTGGAAGCTAACAAGAACGGCTCGATGCCCATGTCCTGCAACCGGCTGACCGACGACAGCGAGTCGTTGGTGTGAATGGTGGACAGGACGAAGTGGCCAGTCAGGGCGGCCTTCAAGCAAATCTGGGCGGTCTCCTGATCGCGCACCTCGCCGACCATGATCACATCGGGATCCTGCCGCAGGAAGGCGCGCAAGGCGCTGGCGAACGTCAGTCCCACCTGTGTCTTTACTTGCACCTGGTTCATGCCCTTGAACTTGTATTCGACGGGATCCTCCACCGTGCAGATGTTGGTGTCCGCTTCGTTCAACAGATTGAGGCAGGCATAGAGCGTGGTGCTTTTGCCGCTACCGGTGGGTCCGGTGACCAGCATGAGGCCGTGCGGCAGCGCGATGGATTCGACGAGGTCGGTGGATTGCCGTTCGTCAAAACCAAGGCCCGTCAGTTGCAGGGGAATCGCCCCTTTGTCGAGGATACGCATGACCATCTTTTCGCCGTAGACGGTGGGAACCGTGTTGACACGCAGATCGACGCGTTTGTCCCCTTGTCGCAGCGCGATGGCGCCGTCTTGGGGGATGCGCTTTTCGGCGATGTCCATCTTGGCGAGAATCTTGAAACGCGACACAATTGGCAAGAACAAGGCGCGCGAGGGAGGCGCGATTTCCTGCAGCAAGCCATCGACACGGAAGCGGATCTTGCAGGAATCCTCGAACGGCTCCAGGTGAATGTCGCTCGCGTTGTTGCGCAGCGCTTGCTCCAGGACCTGGTTCACCAGGCGAATGATTCGGCCATCGCGGCCCGGCGGCGGCGGCTGATCGAGGTGAAGGATTTCACCGTCCTGGTCCGAGGCCCCCTCGTCGTCGTCCTCATCCTCTGCTTCGAATTCCTTGGCCCCGGCAGAAAAATCGTCCGTGGCGGCGCCGGTGCCATAAAGAGTTTCAAGTAGTCCCTCGACGACGCCAAGGGGAGCGATGAAAGGCCGAACGGGCATGTTCGTGAGAAGCTGGACCTCATCGATGATCAGCATCTCATTGGGCGTGACAAAAATGAGGTCCAAGGTTTGGTCGTGTATAGCCACGGGGACAATCAGTTGGTCCCGGCAGAGTTTCTCCGGCAGCAAGCGGCGCAGCGCCGGATCCACTTGCAATTCGCTTTTGGCCGGCTCAAAAAGCGGTAGGGCCAGATGCTCGGCATAGGCCGCGGCAATGTCCTGCTCGGTGGCGAGTTCTTTCTTGAGAATAAGCCGCTCGATCGGTCCGTTTTCCTTGGCATGCGCCTCGCGCAGAATCTCCAGCTTTTTCGCGTCCAGTAGCCCTTTTTCTTGTAAGAGCTTCAGAATCAAGGTCTCCAGCGGGTCGGTCATGATGTTGGCCACGGCGATTCACTCCTTACGTTGGGCAGACGCTTGGCATTCGCTGTCGGCCTAATTTCGGGTCTCGTTCCCCTTGGCTAGTTTGCGGTCGGTCTTGGCCGACGAAGTACCTTTGCCGTCCTTGGCGCGGTATTTCAGTTCCACTTGTGCGCCTTGATGCTTCAGCAAAACGGTGTCCGCATGGATCTCGGCGATCAACACAGGCGATTTGAGTGTCCCTGACTTTAGAGCCTCTCCCTCGGCATAGATACGATCGTTGATCATGGCCAAGCGGCGCTCCCCGCTCAGAAAGGTTCCCTTGAGGGCAAGGCCGGCGAGGAGCTTCGTCAATTCTTCCGAGGCAATCGCTGTCTGCTTGGAGGCTACCGCCTTGGCTGTCTCTTTCGGCGCCGGCGCTTTCTTCGCGAGACCTCCAATCGGATCACGCTTCTTCGCGGGACCTTCAAACGGATCACGCATTGGCAACGGTGCTGTCGTCGGCGCTAACAATATCTGGCTGATTTCACGTTTCTTGTCCTTGCCCTTGTCCTTGTTGAGCGATCCCTCGGCGCCAGGCCAACTACAGTAGCCCAGGACCGCCAGCACGGCCAACGTGGGGACAACTTTTTTGATCCAGAGATTCATGATCCCATGACCCCCATGAAATTCAACTGCATCACGAGCACCCCGCTTACCTGCCGGTGCGGGGCGATATTTATGGCATCAACGCGAAAAAATCGCTCATTCGTTTCCAACCAGTACAAAAACGAGTGCAGATCCTGAAATCGACCTTCCAACTCGATACGCAACACGACGGCCTTGTACGGCCCCACGTCTTGGGGGGGCCGGGAATCCAATAGCGTCAATTTCACCGGAAAACTGCGAATGGCGCCGAGTACGTATTGCATCCATTCATTGGAATCAGTCTTCTGAGGCAGGCGATGTTGAAAACTCCCGTACTGGACACGCAATTGCTCGAGTTGGCGGACGAGAGCCATACGTTTTTTTTCAGCAATCAACTGCGCGTCAGTCTCGGCAATGTCGTTGCCGAGCGGCAGGTAGATGCCGACATAGCCAACCACGACGACCATGACGGCGACGAAAATGCGCAGTTGAAGCGGGTCTTTGAGCCGAGCCAAGAGCTGGATTTTCCAGTTCGTTTTGTTCGCGCTGTGCGTCATGATTTTTCCGCCTGCTTCTTTCCCTTTTTTTCGCCCTTGCCTGAGGAACCGGGTTTTTCCACCTTCGGCAAGCAAAGCACGGTAAAGGAAGCCATTGATTTCATGCCGGCGCTGGCTTCCGTCGACTTGATGTCCGCCAACTCGACGACGTGAAAATCGCGTTTGAGCAAGGGGTGCTCACGCAGGGTTCCCATGAACCCGTCGATCTCCTGGGGCATCAAGCCGTTTTGCGCCATGGGCACGGCGGCCCGCAAAATAAAGGACTTTTTCGGTTTGACGGTGTTTGACTTTTTTTCGCCGCTCTCCAACTCACACTGGCCCTGCAAGGAACTGAGGGACACGGTGGCGGGCAGGCGCAGCGAGACGTCATGCGTGTAGGCCGACCAGACAATGCGCGTGTCGAGAAAACGCTGGATCGCCTCCACCTTCTGAGTCAGATCTTTCATTTCTTTGTCCAGCTGGGCCGTCGGCACCGATTTGGACCAATCACGGCGTGCATTCTCACTCGCGACGGCCTGGTGCTCCGCGTGCAAGTTCTGCGAGCGGGCAAAGAGGAAAAATCCCATGCAGAGCAAAATGGCAATGTGCACGGTCAATTCGCCCCAGGGAAAGATGTCGCGAAACGCCGGAGGCGGCTTGAGCGTGCGTGCCAAGTCGAAGTTTTCACCGGACTGGCTTATGCCGCCCAACGCCAAGCCGTAGGCGATGGAGGTTTGGTCCAGAGTGGGATCGTCATGACAGATCACTGGCATGCCCAGGTCCGCCTGGAATTCTTTGGTTTCCAGCAGGTCACGCCAGGGGCCGCGACCATGGATCAGCACCGCGTCCAATGCCGAGTCGATGCCGCAGTGTTTGAGCACGGCTTGCAGGGCGCGCACCACGGCGCGGATGGCGGTCGGTTCTTCGCCAGGAGGCAGATCAAGAAAACGCCATACCACAGGCAGATCGCCGGCGGCGACCACGGCGAACCCGTGCTCTCTACCAACAAAAATCCGCAGCACCACCTTCGCCCGCCGCGGCAATCGATACTGCAGGATTGCCGACCGCAACAAAGCGCACGGCGTCGGCTCAACGCGAGGAAACTCGACGCCGCTCTCCTTCAGCGCCACCAACAGACCGCTCAAATACTTCTTGCGGCACGATACGATGCTGGCAAGCGGCCGTTTGCCAGGCTGGCTGCGGATCGACTCCACGGCCATTTCGTCGATGGAGATGGTCGGCGATTGCAGCACTTCGTGCAGCAGCGTCTGCGGCGTGGCGTCGCTGTTGGCGTTGCGAATGGGTCGCGTCGAAAAGAAAACCCGCAACGTCGGCAGACCCACCACCACGGGTAGCCGGCAGCGCTGGCGCCGGTCCAGCCACGAGGCAAGCAATCGCTTGAGGACTTCACCAAGTTGCTCCGGCTCATACGCCTCGCGGCGGCGGGTCAACTCGACGGGGCCCAGCGGTGTGGCTGCTACCTCGCTGAGAGTGATCTCCTGATCGTCGATGAGCAGGCCAATCGCTCTTTGGCGACTGAATTTAGCCAGGAGTGCTTTCATGACACCATTACTCGCTTGCCGTTGTGTGAAAAAAAGGGGGGCGTCAGTAAGGACGCCCCCTCTCGTGGTGACTCGGCGAATCAGGACGATCCTAGCTCATGGGACTGACGTCGGCGACGATCGTGCTGGAGGTGCTGTAGCCGTCCTCGGTGAACACCACGGTGTATTCACCGTAGCCGCCCGATGCTCCCGTGCGAGTAAGGGTCAATGTCCAACTATTTTGGATGCCCGTAGGGCCTGCGGAGACGACATTGCCTGCGGGGACGCTGAAGTAGCGCGGCACGGACATATTGATGTCCAGTTTGTCGATGTCATCGGCGTAGGTGCCTTCGCGGGCTTGATAGCGTTCCTGGGCGGCGCGAACCGCGGACAGATAGGCGAACGCTTCCGCCGCTTTGGACCGCTCGACCGATTTCAAGAATCGCGGTACGCCGAAGGCCGCCAGCACGCCGATGATCACGATGACCACGGCCAATTCCACGAGGGTGAACCCCTTGCGGGCTTCCTTCTGCATGTATTGATGCAGACGCGTCGGTACCGCAAAGAACCGGACCACGGGGGTTTTCACAGCTTGCAACGGATTGAACAACATGGGAACCTCCTGAGGGCACGAGTAAAGAACCTTGAACACAGAACCAAGATAGATCAACGCTACACAGCGTTTGAACTTCGAGCTAAGGCCTACGGGCTAGAGAGACGTTGACAATTCAGTCATCTTGGGCAAGCTCATTCTCTCTTGTCTCGTTTTCTCTCACCGTCTTGTTGGGCTCACAATGAAGAACGAAATCCGCGCCGCATGTCCGCCAAAGTTTTTCTTTTTTTTCCGAAAGATGTGTTTGGCCGCTCACGCCACGCTGGTCGTCGGTCAATTCACTCGGCGCAATATCCCTTGGCAAGCATCTCGGTCAGCCGCGGGATAGAGTGGGACAAAAAGAAAGGGGCGTCCGCAAGGAACGCCCCGGGAAACGGATTTGATTAGGATATGCAGTGCTTGGATTAGAGCCTCGGCAGGCGTGATGGGAATCGCGGAAGGGAAATCGTGCAGGGCCAGCCGGACGTGTCCACGCCGTAGCGCTGTTCATATTCCGCCGGCGCGGGGTCTTCCCCTCGTTCGCGGCGTTGGCGATATTCTTCAAAGGCGACTTCCTGTACGCCCTGGGGGTCGAGAAAGAACTCCGGGAAGAGCTGGCGGTAGTCGTCGAGTGTCGTGAGTCTGCGAGAAGTGCTCTGGTACTCCAGATCAACGCGAATCAGTTCCTGCAAGATCAAGGCATAAAGTGGATGTTCGCGGCACGGCAGGAATTCGCGGAGGTCGATTTCCCGCCCCTGCCGCTGTGCCCTTTCAAAAGCCTCCAGGTATAGATCGATTGCCAGCCAATCGGCCAGGATTCTCTTCGTTGTCACGGTCATCCTCCTGTAGCAACCGCGTCCGCAATTGAACTAGCGCTTCCTGAAGAATTCGTTCTACCGTGCGTTTCGATCGTCCAACTTGTTGGGCGATCTCGGCTACTTCCAAACCCTCCAGGCGCAATTTGATCACGCGACCAAAGTGTTCGGGGAGCGTCTTGAGGGCTTCTTCGACCCCTTCACGCAACAAAGACGATGCGAAACTGGAATGAGAAAATGAAGTCAACTCGTTGAGCGCATCCATGTTCACATTCCGGCGCACGTCGCGTTTGCCGGCGCGCTGAAAAACTTCTTCCGTCCGCAGGCGATTGAGCGTGATAACCAGCAAGACGCTCCACAACTCCTCGTCCGTGGGGCAGTCATAATTTCCATTGCCGGTCGCTTCGAAAAATCGGCGGAAAACCGATTGCACAATGTCGTCAGCGTCCAAGCGGCTCCGCAAGAGTTTCGAGAACTTGGCATGGGCCAGCTGCCGCAAGCGCCCAGCAAACCGATGGTAAAGCTGGTCGGCGGCCTTTTGGTCGCCGTTGCGAAACTGCGCGACCAACAACACCCCGGACGGCGTTTCCAACGGTTGGGGAGTGTTTTCGTTCGCCACGTCCATTCCTGTCTCCCTACTAAAAAGAACCAAAATCCTCCCGCATGACCGCCAGATCTTTCATGAGTTTTCGATGAGAACACGGAAGAGGATATGCATCTATAGCCCGAAATTTACGAGGAGTCAAATGAGGGCTGCCGATCGATAATTCCATGCTTGGGTGTTTCTCCTGCCGCGCAAGGATTTCCTATCTATCTGGGGTATGAAAGGGTCGAGCAAGCGGCGCGACGGACGTGATTCGCGGGAAATGCGCAGTGTGCGGGCCGTGTCGTTTGGTATGAAAGCAAATAGATCGTTCTACTTGCTGGAAGGTGGCGTTAGTAATTTCTGGTTCGGCACGGCAGGAATCGTCCCAGCCGGTGCCGGGCCCATGTTCATCACTCCCGTGTTGGGGTTCCAGATGCGGGGCGTTAGCAACACGATCAATTCAGTCTTGGTGTTTGTCTGAAATCTTTCGCGAAACAAAGCGCCGACCCATGGCAGGTTACTCAGGTAAGGAATGCCATTTTGGTCCTTGCGCGAGAAATTCTCGATTAGCCCGCCGATGACGATGGTGGCGCCGTCCGGCACCATCACGTTGGTGGTTAGCTGGGTGGTGTTCGTCTGCGGAATCTGGGTGACCGGGTCCAAGCTGCCGGAGCTTCGTTCCGGATGGATTTCCATGCGAACCATGCCGTCGCTGGAAATGAACGGGCGGACGCGCAACTGCGTGCCGATGTCGAGAAACTGGACTTGCGAAGTCGAGCTGACCTGCGTCTGGCTGGTGAGGGTCGCATAGCCCAGTCGATCACCGAGTTGAAATTCCGCCAGCTGTTTGTTGAGCACGAGCAAGCGCGGCGAGGCGAGAACTTCGGTCTTACCGAGGGTCTCCACTGCACGGAGAAAACCCTGGATGTTGTTGCTCGAAAAGCCGAAACTGCCCCCGTACTGGTCCTTGGCGAAACCACTACCAGACGTCCCCTTGACCAGACCACCGGCGTTCACGAGAGTTGCCGGCGTAAAACCGACGGCGGTATTTAGCAAGGCGCCATTGCCCACCACCGAGAGGACTTTGCCCGCGCTGTTGACCACGGCGAAGTTGATGCCGAATTCCTTCCCTTTTTCCAGTTTCACCTGCATAATCACGACTTCGATGAGAACCTGGGATGGTTGCACGTCGAGCTGGGCGACGAGCGGCTCGATGGTCTTGAGTATCTCCTCGCGATCTTGGATGATGACAACCTCGCCGCTGGCAAGCGAATCGCCACCGGTCGCGGAGCCGCCCGATCCACCGCCAGGCGCCGCACCACCGCCGCCGCCGGGTACGCCTCCTCCCGGTGTAGCGGCGCCTCCTCCCGCAGGACTTCCGCTACTACCCGCCGATGTAGACTCAATGCCGACGGCACTGGACGGCGAAGTCGTGAGCTTTCCTTTAGGACTCAAGAAAGGCTTGATCATTTTTTCCAGATCGACACTCCTGATGTAATTCAGACGGTACATTCGAATCGGGAGTTTATCATCGCCAAGGCGGGCAAATTCCTCCGGGGTGTAGATGTAGATGATCCCTTGATCCCTTCTGGAGATCAGGTTGGCAGACTTCAAAAGGGCATCGAACGCCTGCTCCAGGGTAACCCCTTTCAAGCTGATCGAAATCTTGCCTGAAACCGCGGGCGAGACCAGAATGTTCAGGGCTCCTTCTTTGCCCAGGAGTTCAAAAGCCTTACGAACTTCCACTTCATCCAAGGTCAACGTGATAGGTTTGCCGAGGTCCAATTTGCGGGGCTGGGGCAATTCGTCCTTGCCTTGGAAGGTCCCCGTTCTGACCTGGTGTGCGCGGTTCGGCAAAGACGCGTCGGGCCCGTCGTCCTCGCCGGGATGCACTTCGACGACGCTGGGTTTTTCAAACCGGACGGGAACATCAGTGGCGAGGGCGACCTCGTGTTCGAAGGGATTGGTAACGTTGTTTGCCTTCTTAGGGGCGGCGTTCGTTGCGAACGATGTAACCGCCGGGGACCGGTCCGACTGGACCAGTCTCCGCAGCGGGCCATCCTGGGCGCAGCCCGCGGCGAAAAGCCAAAGGCACATGCCCGCAATGACTTGCAAGCTCTTCACTCCGCCCTCCCCCAAGGCCAGCGACGCTCGCGCCGGGCTTTCGACAAGCAAGAACGACAGATTCTTTGACAGGATGAAAGTTGAGCCTTTTACGCGCGTGCAGCGATACTGTCAAGGGCAGAAACGGCGAGAGGGGAAGGCTTTTCGCTTTCGCACGGCCGGGAAAATCCGCCGCCGTGCCAGAAAATCACGTGCTATACTCTTTGGACGCGCCAACCTCGCTCAGTGGCCAGTCATTGGAAAAATCCGGGTTTCTCCTTCAGACCATGGGCAACTGAATAATGGCAGGCAGGGAGGGCGACTTGCATGTGGGTCTACATTTGGCTGAGGCTGGTGTTTGTCGTTGGCGTCGTGATCACATGCCTTGCGTGGCGCTGGCACGGTGCGTACGTCCAACCATGGTTTGCCCTGCCTTTGGTGGCTTGCGCAGGTGGGCTATGGTGGTGCTTCGCCGTTTCACATCGCGCAGGAATGAGTGGGACGGGCGAATCTGAAGAGAAGCGAAATTCGTCGGATCGGCGGAGAAACGCCACGAGTTTCTGGGACGTAGTTCGCGGGACGGGCCGCCGAATGCGAAACCGTCGCGCGGGCGAGCATGATTTGCCTTACTTCGTGGAGCGCTTTTCCCTGGTCGAGTTGGTCTTGGTCATCCTATTCTTGGTCTTCACGCTGGCGGACGGCATCCTCACCGTACGGCTTCTCGACAGCAATTGTGAAGAAGTGAATCCTTTGATGGATTTCTTGCTCCGCCAGGGCCTGGAATCCTTTTTTATTGGCAAATACGTGCTCACTGCCGCCGGTTTGCCATTCTTGTTGATCTTCAAGCACTGGTATCTGTTCAACACGCGTCTGCGCGTGGGACATGTTCTTCCTATCTTCGTACTCATGTACGTGGCGCTGCTGGCGTACCAATCCTATCTATTCAGCCAGCTTCCGCCGATGGGATGATTGACGCAGGGTATCAAGCAAACGCTCAGTCCGGATGGGCCTTGTACACCTGCGCGAAGTCGTCCGCGCAGATCTGAAAGACGTGGAGCAATGCCGGGTCAAATTGACCTTGCGAGGATTCCAACATGACTTCGACAGTGGCAACGTGCGGCAGGGCCGGCTTGTGCGGGCGGCGCGAACGCAGCGCGTCGTAAACATCGGCGATGCTGACGATACGGGCTGCCAACGGAATGTCCTGATCGCGCAAGTGATCGGGATAACCCTTGCCATCCCAGCGTTCGTGATGATGGCGCGTGATGTCGATCGCCATCTGCAAGAATGCAATCGCGAATCCGTGCGCGTGGGCGACTTTCTGCAGGATGTCCGCGCCGATGGTCGCGTGTTGCCGCATCAGGATCCGTTCTTCGTCGGAAAGCTGGCCCGGCTTGAGGATGAGATGGTCCGGCAGACCGATCATGCCGACGTCGTGCAGAGGCGCGGTGCTCGCCAGAAGCTCGATGAAATGCTGGTCCATGGTGCCTTGCAGGGCGGGGGTGGCTGCCGCTTCTTCCGCGAGATGGCGCACGTATTTTTGCATGCGCTGCAAATGCGCGGAGGTTGCGACGCCGCGATAGGCCACCAACTCCGCGATTGCCAAGGTCAAGGCGTTGCGGGCGCCCACCAGATCGCTGTCGCGCGCGCGCAAGGTTTGTTCCAGCTGCTGATTCAAACCGAACAGCGAGCGGGCCAGCGCATCGGTCCGATCTTGCGCCTCCTTGAGGCGCAACGCGGCTTTCACCCGCGCCACCATCTGCACAAGGCTGAATGGTTTGGCCAGGAAATCGTCAGCCCCGGCCAGCATCATGCTCGACATTTCCTCGGTCGATACTCGGCCCGACGTCATGATGATCTTCAGGTTCGGCACGGGCGGATCGTTGCGCAGTTGCCGCAGCACTTCGTCGCCGCGCAATTTTGGCAGTTCGACGTCTAGCAAAATGAGATCGTAGGGCTTGGATCGAACCATCTGGATCGCCTCAAGACCGTCCGCCGCTTCCTCGCATTCGAATCCTTCTGGGGCGAGGCAGTGCCGGGCGACCACAAGCATCATCTTCTCATCATCGACCAGCAGAAGCCGGCGTTTCTCGGAATTCTGCAGGTCGCGATCGCAGCTCAGCTTCGCTGATCGCTCGTTCGACTCGCGTGGATTCAGGTATGCGGATTCGCCTGACTGAGAGCGCAGCAAGGGGAGCAAGGCACGCATGACCGCTTGCGGCGTCGGATAGCGTTCATCGGGATTCGTCGCCATCAAGCGTGAAATGATGCTGTCCAGCTCCAGCGGGACTTCCGTACGGGATTGACTGACTGATGGAGGTGTCTGCACGGAGCGGGCGACGACCCGCTGCCTGAATGGAGCTTGCGATGGAAAGGGGACCTTCCCGGTCAGCGCCCAAAAGAGGGTCCCGCCGAGACTGTAGATGTCGGCACGAATGTCCACGGCGCGGGCATCGTTTGCTTGCTCGGGCGCCAAATAATCGATGGTGCCGAGGACCATGCCCTGCTGCGTGTGCCGATTCTCCGCGTTGCACGCCAGACCGAAATCAAGCAGCTTGGCCTGGCCTTCCGGTGTTACCAGAATGTTGGACGGCTTGATGTCGCGATGCACCAGGCCGTGTTTGTCGGCTTCGACCAGGGCGCTGGCGATTTGGTAGGCAAGATCACAGGCGTGGGAAACGGACAGCGGACCGCCGTTTTGAACCAAGCGCTCTAAATCTTGACCAGGCACATATTCCATGACGTGGTAGTAAAGCACCGGCGCGTCGAGTCCATCGCCAGGGATTTCTCCCGTGTCGATGGCCCAGACGATATTCGGATGCTGCAACTGGGCGATCACGCGAATTTCATTGAAAAACCGCGTCAACAGCGGCCCATCCAACTCGCTGCCAGAGTAAAGGGGCAGAATCTTGATGGCCGCCAGGCGCCGCAAATGGATGTGCTCGGCCAGGAAAACCACCCCCATGCCACCGACGCCCAGGCGATCGAGCACTCGATAACTGCCCATGAGCATGCCATAGGTTGTTCCCGCCTCGATACGATCCGCTTGATAGCGGGTCAAGAGTTTCGCTTCCACCAGCCGTCCCAACAGCTGGCTAACTTTCGTTTCCCCTTCGAATTCGTTGCGCACCGTATCCGGCACTCTTAGCCAGTCTTCGCGATGAATGAATGAGTTTTGCAGACAAAAATCCAAAAGCGAAGCCGGACTGGCGCTCTCGTGCCGAGTGGCCGAAAAGGAAGAGTCGGGTTGGAAACGGCGCGTCATCGGACGGTCCTCATTCCGATTCCTGCGAGGTCGCGGTTGGCGCTCAGGCGAGGCGTGCTCAAATATATCATACGGCAACGCCAAGCATAGATCGGGCGACAGTTTTTTGAATGAAGGAACATGAATACGCTCGTAAACGGATGCTCGACCCTGAAAAAGGAAAATTGCGGCGGATATCCTCCTTGGATTCGGTTCATTACAGTATCGAGCAACGACATAAGCATTCCCCAGGGGGTGGTCATGTCGGGGTTCTGGAAACGCGACCCGTCGGCGTGGCGCTGTTCGGGCACTACCGCGATCGCGTCGGGCGCAAGAAGGCGCTGGCGGCATCCAGCATCCTCTTGGTCATACCGACCACGCTCATCGGCGTTTTGCCCACCTATGGCCAAGTGGGACTCCTGGAGCCGATTCTCGTGATCGTGATGCGCCTGGCCGCCCTACATTGGAGCCAGGCGACCTGAACGTTGGCGATTGCCAATGGCGTCAAGTAATCATTTATGCACGCACGATAGGCCCAATCGCTCATTGTGGGCGTAAAGTGCGTGCGTTACATACATGGTTCTTGCCACAACTCTGAATGGCTACTGGACGGTACCAAAGGAGAGACGCTATGTCCCAACTTGCCCTTCAAGACGGCACGGAACAAGCACGTTCAGCGTGGTTTGCTGTCCTTACCGCCAAAGCGCGGGTGAGGCGGCTTGTGGCAGTCACGCTGTTGGTGTTGGCCGTAGGGCTTGGTTGGCTCGGACTGAGACAACAGTGGTTTCAACTCGATACAGAACCGCATATTTGCACTGCTATTATCGCGGTGGTCCTTCTGGCGATGCTCGGGACCATTAGCTCGCTGGAACAACGCATGCACTGCGTCGAGGCCATGGACCGGCGCTTCAATCACTTGTTCGAAGCAACTCCTGGATGCAGTGTATTGGTGATGGATGGTAATGGGAGAATCCGATCGGTTAACGGGTTTGCTGCGGAAATGTTTGGCTTTGAGCCTGGCTCCTTGCTCGGACTGCCCTGCAGCGCCATTCTGCCACAGGGCACACCTGGAAACATCGATGCCGATCAGGGGCGACTCCAGGAACATATCGGACGGCGCAGAGACGGCAGCGATATTTTTCTGGAGATCGGCCGCAGCAGCGCGGTCATGGCGGATGGAGATCGGCTTACAACCCTGATCATCCGGGATATCAGCGGCAAAAGGCGTTTCCAGCAGGCTCAGTGGGAACGCGAGGCACATCTCGGCCTCATGGTCGAGCAAATGCCGGCAATCCTCTGGACGACGGACCATGACTTGCACATCACGTCGTCGATGGGCGCCGGCTTGGCCGCGCTCAATCTCAAGGCCGACGAAATCATCCGCTTGACGATGTCGACCAAGCTGGATCACCGTACGCAAGAGTCTACCAGGATCACGGCCTATCACGACGCCTTGCGCGGAAAATCGGTCAGCTACGAGATGGGACACAAGGATCACGTTTTTCAGGTTCGCATCGACCCGTTGCGGAACACCGACAAGGCGATCACGGGAACAATCGGCATTATGCTCGACATCACCGACCGCAAGAAGACGATGCGGGAACTTCAGGACCGGGCGCGTCAACAAGCGGCGGTCGCTCGGCTTGGCCAGGAAGCACTATCGGACAAGAGCCTCAAGGTCGTACTCGATGCTGCGGTCTCCTTGGTCCAACAAACCCTGTGTGTCGATTACTGCTGTGTCGCTATCCCGTTGCAGGATCAGCCGGGCGCGCGCATGGTGAGCGGCCTCGGCTGGAACGCTCGTTTTCCCGTGGGGACGGTTCTTGACGAAAGCATCGATTCGCTTATCGCGCATACGCTGGAAAACCAGCAGTCGGTTTGCCTGATTAACCTGCCCAAAGATGACCGTTTCCGCGGCTCCAAAATGCTGGAGGAGCATGACGTATCGAGCGGATTGAACTTTCTCTTGCGCGGCAAGACGAAAATCCACGGCGTCATCTGTGCTTTTTCAAAGACGCCGCGCAGTTTCAGTCAGAACGACGCCAATTTCCTGCACGCGGTCGCCAATATTCTTGCCGCCTGCATCGAGCAGTCCACTGCCGAGGAACTCAGGCTGAGCCTTGAGGAACGGCTAAGGCAATCACAGAAGATGGAAGCCGTCGGCCGGCTAGCC
>SYHD01000309.1 GCA_005799265.1 Planctomycetia bacterium
CTTCGTTGACGAGATCGTCGCTGATCGACTGAATGAAGCAAGCGTGCGGCTGGGGCCGTTCGTAGGCGCTGGTCGCGCGTGTCATGGCGCCGGTTTGCGGTTCGACGAAGTAGTGCCCTTGCGGCGGGCCTTCGATACCGTAGGCCCAGTTGAGCCCGGTGTTAAACCACTGCGGACTGTTCGGAGCGGCCATTTGTGAAGCGAGCATGAAGCTCGTCTCATCGAAGAAGGCAAGCGCATCGGCTTCGCTCGAGAAATGGCCCGCCTTCCAGCCCCAGTAGGTCCAACAACCGGCCAGGCGACGGAAGACCTGGCGCGCGTCCGTCTCCGCCGCCATTTTGCTGCCGGGAGCGGGCCTGCCGCGTTGCAGCCAGACGGGAACGCCAGGCTCGTCGATCTTGTCGATCGTCAGCGGAACCGTGGCTTTGCGGAAGTATTTTTGCGCGAGAATATCGACGGCGACCTGGGACCACGGCTCTGGGACCATGATGTCCTTCATCTCGAAAACCATAGACCCATCAGGATTTACGATTCGCGAGGTGCGCGGGGCAAAGCTGATCGAGGCATACGGGTCCTGTCCGTGAACGGTGAAACGTCGCGGGATGCGCATGGTGTCGTACCTTTGGGCCTGCGGGATCCTGAATCCATCCAAGATTGCCTTCGTGGGTATCCCTTTCCAACGAAGACTGGATACTGTTCACCCTAACAGATATTCCTTGAGAAGCAAACGTATAGTTGTGCGACCGACTGGTTTTTTGGACGCGTGACAATGAGTGTAGCCATCTTAGAAGCTGGGGCAACCAATCCCAATATTCCAGCCAGAGGTGCGCGGCGCAAGTCAAGATTGGAAGATGGTCGCGCGCAGCACGCCTCGGCGTGGAAACTTGGAAAAGAACTGACGAAGAATCCGTGGCGCACGAATGGCGCGATCGTGGTTGCGTCGAATCCAAAAAAAAATCCGTGTCTCTTATCTTACCAGCTGGGACCTAGGTGAAAATTCGCATGTTCCCCAACGCAGAAAGGGCCAATTCTGTCAAGCAGAAGAATCCCCTAAACGAAACACACAAATGGCGTGCGCGCACGCATTTTGCCAGCTTTGCGGCATTTCGTGAATCTTGTTTTGCCCCTGCACCGTTGGAGCGCCAAAAATAATCGAACCCGAAGCCAATGCGGCGCGGAGCGTCGCACCACATTGTGGCACGACGCTCCGCGTCGTGAACGGGTCATTTAATCCTGCGGCTCGCCAAGCGTGGTCGATCCCAGGGTGCGCTCGCGACCCAGGGCATTGCGATGCAACCGCTGTGTGGTAAATATCTTTCGCGGAGGAGCGCTACCTCAGACGAGCGGTTCGATGCACTCGGGCGAATTGTTCTTGACGTTGCCAACCAGCGGTCCGACTGCGTAGCACGTCATATCATCCGCGGCGAATGGTCGGAGCAAATGTGCGAGCGACGCCAATTCTTCAACGGCCGGATCGAGCCACGCCTCCGCAGCCGCGCCGCGCAGCATCACCGGCATGCGATCGTGGATCGGCTGCGACAGCTCGTTCGCATCTGTCGTGATGATCGCGCACGATTCAATTGGCTCAAGCTCCCCTCTCCCCTCTTGGGAGAGGGGCTGGGTGTGCGGGGGCGTCCACGTGTCCCAGATGCCCGCGAAGGCGAACGGCGCATCGCCCTTCAAGCGAAAATAGAACGGCTGTTTCTTCTTCGGCCCGAGCGTCTTCCATTCAAAGTAACCGTCCGCAAGAATCAAACAGCGCCGCCGTTTGGCCGCCGCCTTGAACGCGGGCTTCTCGAAGAGCGTGTCGCCGCGGGCGTTGATGAAGTTCATCTTCTTGTCCTTGGCCCAGAACGGGATCAGGCCCCAGCGCAAGACCGCGCACTCCTTGCCGGCCTCGTTCATGCGCATGGCGAGCACGGGCTGCGTCGGCGCGACGTTGTAGCTCGACGGCATGCTCGGCACGCCCATCAGGTCGAACGTCTTCGCGTACACTTCCGGCATCTTGGCACGCACGAATCGGCCGCACATCGCATGATCCCTAATGAGTAGCGAGCGTTGGCACGCGAAAAACGGGCCGCAATGCTCGCGGAAAATGATTGTAATTCGTGTCAAGAAACGGTAATCTACTTCTATCCGTGCTTGCCACTCGTCATAGATTGTAGAAAATGACGATACCAACAATATGTTCACTCTCCTGCCTTCTGTCGCTTTGCAGACCCGCTGCCTCGCTTCCCACCTGTAATTTGGTGCAACGATGAAATATCGGTTGACGCTCCTTGTTCTCGCGCTGGCCATTTTTACGACCAACGCCGGCGCGGGTGATGCAGACAAGATCGCGTTCTTCGAGGCGAAGATCCGCCCCGTGCTCGTGGACAATTGCCTCAAGTGCCACGGCGCAACCAAGGCGAACGCCAAGCTGCGGCTCGACAGCAAGGTCGCCGTTCTTAAAGGCGGCATCAGCGGTCCCGCCATCGTGCCCGGCAATCCGAAGGACAGCCTGCTCATCAAGGCCATTCGCCATGCCGATCCCGAATTGGCAATGCCGTCGAAGGAGAAGAAGCTCCCCGACAACGTGATCGCCGACTTCGAGAAATGGATCGCGCTGGGCGCTCACGATCCGCGCGACGGCAAGCAGCCCGCAATCGCCGACGGCATCGACTGGAAGAAGGCGCGGACGTTCTGGTCGTTCCAGCCGCCGAGGATGCCGCCGTTGCCGAAGGTGCAAAACGAAGGCTGGGCGAAGACGCCGATCGATCGCTTCATCCTTGCCAAGCTCGAAGCGGAGAAGCTGACGCCGGTCCGTCCCGCCAGCAAGCGCGAGTTGATTCGGCGCGCGACGTTTGACTTGACGGGTTTGCCGCCGACGCCGGAGGATGTCGAGGCGTTCGTGAAGGATGAAGCGCCCGACGCCTTCGCGAAGGTGCTCGACCGCCTGCTCGCGTCGCCGCATTATGGCGAGCGCTGGGGGCGTTATTGGCTCGACGTGGCCCGTTATGCGGAAGATCAAGCGCACACTTTCGCGGTCGTGCCGAACACGAATGCCTGGCGCTATCGCGACTGGGTCATCAACGCCTTCAATGAGGACATGCCGTACGATCGCTTCATCAAGCTGCAATTCGCGGCCGACATGATCGAGAAGAACGACACGGAGCGCATGACGCATCTGCCCGCGCTCGGCCTGTTCGGTCTGGGCGCGCAATATTACAAGAACACCGACGCCGCCAAGGCCGCCGCCGACGAACTGGACGACCGCGTCGATACGCTGACGCGCGGCTTCCTCGGGCTGACCGTGTCGTGCGCCCGCTGCCACGATCACAAGTTCGATCCGATTCCGCAGATCGATTACTACTCGCTGGCAGGCATCTTCACCAGTTGCAAGATCGCCAACGTGCCGCTCGGCGATAGCGTTCGGATCAAGCGCATGGAGGAGACACAAGCGAACATCAAGAAGCTCGACGCCGACATCAAGGAGACCCTGCGTGCCGAGAAGGCCAAGCGTGCCGAAGCCAAGGCGGACGAGTTGCCGCGTTATTTGGTGGCTGCGTGGAAGTATCAGGCGGCCAAGCAGGCGAATCCGAAGGCGTCGGTCGTTGACATCGCCAAAGCCGAGAAGCTCGATCAGGCCGCGCTGGGCCGTTGCGTGAAGTTCGTCGAGAAGGCGCCGACCGGCTTCGAGATGATGCGCAAGATGACCGCATCGGAAAAGGAAGTCGTCACCGCTGCCGTTTCGATGCAGAAGCAGCTCAAGGGCTTCATCAACACCAAGGGCAAGCTCGACAAGATGAAGACGGAGCTGCTCAATAACCTCTTCTATGCCGATAATTCGGTCTTCCAGCTTTCGGACAAACAGGTCCGCGCCTTGCTGCCCGAGGCCACGAAGAAGCAACTCGACGACAAGGCGACGAATTTGACGATGCTGCAAAAGAGCGACTACGCCAAGCCGTTGCCGATCGCGCACGGCCTGGCGGAGACAGCGCCGGCGAACATGAAGATCTTCCTGCGCGGCAATCCCGCCAAGCTCGGCGACGAGGCCCCGCGCCGTTTCCTCAAAGTTCTCGCCGGCGACGAACCCGCCAAGTTCACGCAAGGCAGTGGCCGGCTCGAACTTGGCAATGCCATCGCCTCGAAGGACAACCCGCTGACCGCGCGCGTCATGGTCAATCGCGTCTGGCAGTATCACTTTGGCCGCGCCATCGTCGGCACCCCGAGCAACTTCGGCGAGCTCGGCGACCGCCCGACGCACCCGGAGCTGCTCGATTACCTGGCGGTCCGTTTCATGGACAACGGCTGGTCGTTCAAGAAGCTGCACCGCGACATCATGCTCTCGAACGTCTATCAACTCTCGGCCGAGCGCGCCGAGAAGAATTTCTCGATCGACGGCGACAACCGCTGGCACTGGCGCATGAACCGCCGCCGCCTCGACATCGAAAGCTGGCGCGACGCGATGTTGGCTGCGTCCGGCAAGCTCGACCCGAAGCTCGGCGGCCCGACGACGAACCTGTCCGCCGTCGATAACGTCCGCCGTACGGTGTACGCAAAGATCAGCCGGCACGACCTCAACCACGTGCTGCGCCTGTTCGATTTCCCCGACGCCAACATCACCAGCGAACGCCGCAACGAGACAACGGTCCCGCAGCAGCAGTTATTCGTGCTCAACAGCCCGTTCGTGATTGAAACCGCGAAGGCGCTGGCCGCCCGCGTGCAAAAGGAAGCGACGACGGACGCCGAGCGCGTGCAGCGCGCGTTTGCGCTGGCGTACGGCCGGCCCGCGAGCGCGGACGAGGCCACGCTGTTCGTGGCGTTCTTGCAAGGACAGGACGCGGAGCCGACGGCGAATCGTCTGTCGCGCTGGGAACGTATAGCGCAGATCTTGATCGGGAGTAATGAGTTCATGTACGTGGATTGACGCGATATAATGATTGGGTTCCAAAAGATCGGGTCGGAGTGAATCCATGAATCAGCAAGAGACCTACGTCCGAATCGACGAACATGGCATTTATCGCGTCGTGGGCACGCGCGTGATGCTCGCCTCCGTATTGGCCGCTTTTCATCAAGGACACTCTCCGGAGACCATCCAGCAGCAGTATCCCGCGCTCAGCCTGGAATCGGTATACGGTAGCATTGCCTATTACCTGGCACATGCGTCCGAGGTTGACGCTTACCTCAAGCGTCAGGACGCCGAATGGGACAAGGCGCGGACGCGAGCCGAAGCGAAGTCGAGCGCCGTCGTCGAACGGTTACGCGCTCTGCGCAAGGCGGGTGTCGCGGAGGCGTCATGAGCCGTCCGAAGTTCCTGGCCGATCACGATTTGAACGAGCATATTATCGACGGCGTTCAAAGACGCGAGCCGGCGCTGGAGTTCATTCGGGCACGCGATGTGGGCATGAGCGAACGCCAAGATGCAGAGGTGCTGGCTTACGCCGCTCTACATGGCTACCTCGTTGTTTCGCATGATGTGAACACCATGACCAACGCTGCGTTTGCAATCCTGGATGCAGGCGGAACGATGAATGGACTCCTGATGGTTCAGCAAACCAAACCGATCGGGACGGTGATCGATAGCCTCGTGCTGATCTGGTCGGCGAGCGAAGCGGAGGAATGGGTGGGCCAGGTTCGGTTTCTTCCGCTTTGAGCGGCAACTCGGCGAGCACGTCGAGGGGCCGATGGACTACGCGGTGTAGGCACACCAATGAGCAACGCGAGAAGGCACTTTGACGAGGCCTTGGCGAATCCCGACCCCGTTGAGCGGGCCCAGGAGATTTGCGATCTTGCCTTCGACGCCGAGCAATTGGCGGTAGCGGGCAAGCGCGAGGAGGCGATCGAAATCTTCAAACTATTGGCCACGCTCGATCGCTATGACGACTTGCTTGCCCCTGCCTTTGAAAGTGCGGACGAACATCTGGTTACTCTTGGCGCACGTAAGGAACCCGACGTTGGCGACATTGCGGAAAAACTGCATGAGCGTTTCAAGAATCTGAGCGAGTTCGACCGATTGCTGGCAGTTGCCAAGACGCTCGTACGTGAGAATAGCAAGAGGCCAGTGGCATGGATCATTGCCTGGGATCTCTTGGAAAAAGCCGAACGAATCCGACCGATAACGAATAACAAGGACCGGGGATTCAAGGTGGAAGTTCTGAAACATTTGGAGAAACGATAACCATGCTCACTCGTCGCGACCTCCTGCAACAATCCGCCACCGGCTTCGGACTTCTCGGCCTCGCGTCGTTGATGTCCGAGCAGGGGCTTCTCGCTCAGCCGCAAGCGGCAGCCAGTCCGCTCGCGCCGAAGCAGCCGCACTTCGCGGCCAAGGCGAAGCGCATCATTCACGTGTTCATGAATGGCGGGCCGTCGCAGGTCGATACGTTCGATCCGAAGCCGGCCCTCGTGCGCTATAACGAGACGAATCCGCCCGGCTCGTCGCGCGATACCGAACGGCGCACTGGCGGGCTCATGATGTCGCCGTTTCGCTTCAATCGCTGCGGCTCCTCCGGGTTGCCCGTCAGCGAGATCTTTCCCAAGATCAGCGAGTGCGCCGACGACCTCTGCGTCATCCGTTCGATGTATACCAACGTGCCCAACCATGAGCCGTCGCTGCTCATGATGACCTGCGGCGACATGCAGCCCGTCCGCCCCAGCATGGGCTCGTGGCTGCTCTATGGCCTCGGCGCCGAGAACCAGAACCTACCCGGCTTCGTGACGATGTGCCCCGGCTTCCCCGTCGTCGGCCCGGCACTGTGGTCAAACAGCTTTCTGCCCGGCATCTTTCAAGGGGCGCACATCAACAACTCGAACATGGACCCGCGCCGCGTCCTGCAAAACCTGGCCAACGGCTACCTGAGTCAGCCCGCCCAGCGCGAGCAGATGGACCTGATGCGCCGCCTCAACGAGATGCATCTGGAGCGGCGCGGCGGCAACGACAACCCGCTCGAAGCCCGCATCCAGTCGATGGAGATGGCCTTCCGCATGCAGTTCGAGGCCCAGGAAGTCTTCGACCTCAATCGCGAAACGACGGCGACGCGCGACCTCTATGGCCGCGGGCAGTTCAACGACGCATGTCTCGTCGCCCGCCGACTCGTCGAGCGCGGCGTTCGCGCCGTGCAAATCTTCACCGGTTCCGGCCAACCGTGGGACGATCACGGCAACATCGCCAACCATCGCGTCAACGCTCGCACGGTAGATCAACCCGTCGCCGCGCTGCTGAAGGACCTCAAGAATCGCGGCTTGCTCGAAGACACGCTCGTCCTCTGGGGCGGCGAGTTCGGCCGTACGCCGACGTCGGAAGGCGCGACAGGGCGCGATCACAACAGCCATGGCTTCAGCGTCTTTTTGGCGGGCGGCGGCGTCAAGGGCGGCATGGCCTGGGGCGCCTCCGACGAGTTCGGCTTCGCGGCTCAAGACGGCCGCATGCACGTCCACGACCTGCACGCGACGATGCTGCACCTGATGGGCATCGACCACACGCGTCTGACGTATCGCTATTCGGGCCGCGACTTCCGGCTTACCGACGTGTCGGGGACCGTGAATCACAATCTCATTGCGTGATTGTGTGGAATATTACGAACGAATCGAAATATCACAGTCAAGGAATGCATCGGCAGATAGATGACGAAAAACAGCGAGGCCGCCGATGCGATCATCGGCGGCCTCGCTGTTCATGAATCCGTCGCCTACGCTTCCGGCTCATCCTCTACTTCAATGGCTGGGTGTGTTCATGATGAGTGGCGCCACGGTCCGCTTCAGGTTGCGCGCCAGGGTCCAGGCGCCATGCCCGCCGACGCCGGCGCATTCCGGCGTCCACGCGTACTGCCGGAGATTGCGGTAGAGTTCGGCATCCCTCTTGTCGGCCGGGATCCGGAATCCTGTTTGACCGGCCGCAGGCCCTTTTTCCCCGTCGGCGAGCACGTAGTCTCTGCCCGCCGCTTCCAGGACGGTGTCGCTTGTGCTGTAGAACGAATCGATGCCATAGCGAGACGCCTTGAGAGCGTTCCTCAAATCAAAACCAGTCGAGACGGCCGCATGCGTGAGGAAGATACGTTCGACGCTCCCAGGCCCGGCCATCTCGGCTGCCGCCAGAACGATGCGAGCGCCGGCGCTGTGGCCCAGGTAGAAAATCTGGGCCTTGGGGGCGTCCTTGCGTAACGCCTTGGTCGCGGAAGCAAGCCGGTGGGCCGCCTGTAATTGGGCATTGTGGTCCACCAAGTCTTTGGCCGACTGATCGTGCCGGGTCCAGGGGATCGGCACGATGTACAGTCCCAGACCCAGCTCGGCGTTGACCGCGGACAGATTGTCGCTGACGCTCGTCGATCCCGAGACGCCGCCAACGACGAACACGATCTTCTTGCCGGCGTAATTCTTGAAGGATGGTACGGGCGCGTGTCTGTCTTGCCCTTCCATGCTCAGACTCAACATGCCGAAGGCGGCCAATCCGAGCAGTAGACACTTCAGGCGCGTCATGTTTCGCTGCCTCCGGAATGTTACGATGTGCGAACGGCCCTACGTCGTGTTCGTTGAATCATGATTGTAATTTCCGCAACGAACAAACACTCACATGAGCAAAGCGGGACCGTTTTCCGGGGCATCGTCCCCGCGAGGTCGATTCGCCAGCCATACCAGCGGATGAGGACGCTGCCATTCTGGGCGTCACTTGCTGCGCAATTGCAAGCTGCGCATCAAGCGTTCGCCTTCGGCGTGAACGGCTTGAATGTCGTTCGTCGTGAACCGGCCGGCCACAGTCGCGGCGTTATTGCCCTGACGCACGGCATAATATTGCAGGAAAACACGGTCCTTGCCGAATTCCGTGTCGAAACTGAACGCGTCCAGACCGGGTTGGAGGCTGCGCGGCGCGTCCGCGCGCAATCGCTTTACATTCTGCTGCTTGCCGAGCCATTCGTGCGTGTCCTTGTGGAATTGGTCTGTCTTGGGCGTCGCTGCCGTCGTTCCCAGCGTGATCAAAAGCCCACTGCCGCGCCGTTCGTCCACGGCGATCTGCTTTTCATTGAAGCCAACGATCCGCCAGTTGCGCGGATAGAGAAAACTCGTTCCCGTGGGGGGATGGTCGAAGAGCAGCAGCGTGTTGTCCGCGTCCGGGTCAAGCTTCAGGCCGCTCAGGGCCGCGTTGCTGACGTTCTGAGTTTGTGGCGCCTTGCGAGTGATTTCGAGCGTGCCTTCGATCTTGCCGAGACTGTTTTTTTTGTCCTTGTCGAGCATGGTGTGGGCCGCTTTCACCCGGAGAAAGGGGACGTAGCGGGCGGCAAGATCGAAATAAAGACCGCCTTTCAGCTCATGTCGGGCGTTGCCGTCCTCGCCGACGCCGTCTACCGTCCCATTGAAGGTGATGACCGCGCAATCCCGGTTGTTGTATTTCGTGATCTCCAGGAACGTGCATTCGAGATTGGCGAAGTCGAGCCTCTCCAGGTCCGTCAATTCCTGGATCGCGACCTTGTCCGCTTTCCACTTCGCCCCGACGGTCTGCGGCTCCGTCGGCAACAAACCGGCCAGCGCTGGCACGAATACATCCGTCCGCACCAGCTCGATCTCGCTCCACAACAGCGGTGTTGTCGGACCGAACGGCACCTCGTACTGGTTGTGCCGCAGAATCACCAGACGCATCGCTTCCGGCCTCAGCTTGCTTTGCTGAACATCTTGGCCAACCGTGCGGTTGAATTCCAGTTGGCGGTAAGCGCGCACGGTGCGTTCGACGCGGCGGTCATTGTTGAGCTGCAAGATCCGTTCGTCGTAAGCGATGGTGCTGTTTCCGTTGAGTGTCAGCGCCTTCGGCGCTTCCTTGGTGGGAAGGCCCTTTGCGTCCACGGCGGGAACCAAAAGCGTCCCGTTCAGGACAACCTTGCATTCGACGTGATATTGCCCATCTTTTGCGAAAGTTTCCGTCAACGAATATGGCTGGGCCAAAAGCGGGGCCGAGAGGACCATCATCGCGATCACCGAAGCGGCGAGCCTGTGCTGCATCTTGTTCTCCAGTTCGAGTGCTCCGCCCGTCGCCGCGGTTCGCGTTTGCAAGCGAAATGGCGCGAGGCGAATCCGAGCCTCTCCCGCAAAAGGAGCGGCGATACTACTTCGATTGTAAACCAGCGTGCGCTCGAACCGGGCTGGAAGAGGCAAGTTCCGCGATTATTTCTGGCCCCCGATTGGAATCTTTTTCGGATGTGACGACTGGCGAACTGAGGCGATGATTCCCCGGTGGCGCAAAGAATCCCGGCGATTGGAGAAGACCGGCGACGTTCGTCAAAATGGATACGGCGCCGGCAATCCTCCTGCAGTCACTGAATTCTCCCTGCGCGGTCCAAACAATAAACAAGGTCTGGGTGAAATACTTCGCATGCCTAATTCGCGCTCATGGCAGTCTTTTTTGGCAACGACATTGCAACATTGAACACGGCATATGTAAATAAGTTCATGAAGAATCTGCGGTCAAGCGGCTCCTAACGAATTACTCCTTTCGCAGCCCATGCGCGCAAGTAATTATCTTGCAATACTTTGAGAACACGTACGCTCGCACGCCACTGATGATTGTTCAGTGCTTTGTGCATCCAATGGCACGGTCTTTGCTTATCTCAAATACCGAAATCTTCGCGATCGCTCCTTATGGAATATCTGAAATGCTTTCGCGGAAAAAACGAAATACTGAGGAAGAATGATTCCAGTCAGCGTCTTTATATATAGGGAACGCGACGCCTCGCAGTGAACCAAGTGTGTCGTCGCAAGGTCCTTTAGAGGCAAGACAATGACGACGGATGGAACATTCCTGGGACTTGTCGGGTAAGAGCAAGAAAGGGGACTGGCGGAGAAGGATTCGCATCGTGAAGGAGCATTCGTGAAGACGTACAAACAACAAACTGTGCAGGAGTTGGCGGACCAGCAAGTCCGCTTTGCTCCGCCCCCGCGCCGGCTGGAGCAACTCAAGCGTGCCGAACGGTTGCTTACCGAGATCGATCCGCAGCGTGCCTACCCGTATCAGTTTGTCTGTTACCGGGTGACTGACTATCGGTCCCATGAGAATGCGAAGCTATTGCTCCCGGGCATGGACCTCGTTCACGACCTGGGCTTGTTGATAAACGACCTTGCGACGTCGCTGCCGGCGATTCCGGTGGAAGATGTTGCCGAGCCGGTCATGACGATCGGCGACATGAGCAAGCGGCTCAACGTGACGACGAAAACGATCAATCGCTGGCGAAAGCGTGGGCTCATCGGTATCCCGGTGTTGTGCAACGGCCGACGCCAGCTAGGCTTTCTCCCCTCGTTGGTGGATCCCTTCCTGGCCGCCAACAGGGTTCGCATCGAGAAGAGCGGGAAGTTCAGCCAGCTCAGTCAGGAAGAGCGGGACGAGATACTGCGGCGTGCCCAGCGCTTCGCCCGCCTCGGCCTGGGCAGCCTGACCGAAGTCAGCCGGCGCATCGCCCGCCGCATGGGCCGATCGCTCGAGACGGTCCGCTATACGATCAAGAACTTCGACGAACAGCATCCCGAGCAGGCATTGTTCCCGGACGTGACGGGGCCGCTCGATTCGACCGACAAGCAGGTCATTTACAACTCCTATCGAAGGGGGATGGACATGAATACTCTAGCCAAGACCTTTCAGCGCAATCGTTCCTCGATGTATCGCGTGCTCAGCGAAATCCACGCCCAGCGGCTCATGGAGCACCCGATCGATTTCATCTACCATGTATCGTTCGACGATCCGGCCCAGGAAGCCGCCGTCCTGGCGCCGATGCCGGACGCCGAGGCGTTCGAGGAGAGCCGGCGAGCCATGCGCATCCCGAAGGACGCGCCGCCGGAGCTGTTCTCCAACTACGAAATGCCGCTCCTGACCAAGGAGCAAGAACAGCATTTGTTCCGCAAGATGAATTTTTTGAAGTGCAAGGCCAAACAGATGCTCGAAGCGATGAAGGTCCCCAGCGGCCTCATCAACTACGAGGCCCTGCGCGTCGAGACGCTCGATCAGGTCGAAGATTATCTCGCCGAGGCCAACAAGGTCAAGGAACTTCTGATCCGCTGCAACATGAGGCTCGTGACTTCCATAGCCAAGCGGCACACCGGCCAGGCCGAAAACTTTTTCGAGCTGCTCTCCGACGGCAATATGTCGCTGATGCGGGCGGTCGAAAAATTCGACTACAGCCGGGGCAACAAGTTCAGCACCTACGCAAGCTGGGCGATCATGAAGAATTTCGCCCGCACGATCCCCGATGAAAAAAATCGCCGCGACCGTTTCGTCACCGGCAACGAAGAAGTCTTCGACGCCACCGAGGACAAACGCACGGACGAGCAAGAAATCCTCGCCGCCGCCGAGCAAGCCACGGCCAAGGTCAACCGTCTGCTGGAGAATCTGGAGCCGCGTGAACGCGACATCATTCGCATGCGTGCCGGCCTTGACTCCGGAGCCAATGGCATGACCCTGGAAAAAATCGGCGAAAAGCTGGGTATCACCAAAGAACGCGTCCGCCAACTCAACGTCCGCGCGATGAAGAAACTGCGCGGCATTGGCGAGCGGCAAAAGGACGAGATGTAGGAAGGAATCTCCCCGCCCTGGCAAAGAGCCTCATCCTCGGATGAGGCTCTTTGCTTTCCCGGGATGACGCCGATTGCAGGAGCAGGAACCTGTGGCGTGAATAGGACGAACGTAACTTTCTGGTATCTCGCGAATCATCTGGGGAAACGATTCCTGCTCAATGTGATAGAATTAACGGGGAAACTGGAATAGAGCCGTCCAGGCCGTCATCGACAAGATTGGCTTGGCCGGCCTGTTGGCGATCTTGACCCCGGAGCAGTGACGTGAGCTTGCGAAGCGAATCGATGTGGAAGAGGAAAGGATGCGACGGTACCCGCCCGTCGAGCGAGCCGCCGAGTTGAGGCGTGGCAACGAGATGCCGATCTTGCCACTTATGTCAACGCCCAAGATGAGCAACGGAAATGAACACGAACGACTCGTACGTTCGTGAATATCTGGACTCGCTCTCAGTCTATCGTAGCGTGCTGAAACATAGTTTGGTATTATTGGAATCATTGACTCAAGAAGATTTCAGAACGCTTGGCACCGGTATGGAGCGTGAAGTGAACGATCAAATCAAACAGTTACTCTGGTCCAACACCCGCCGCGCCTTCCTGCGCACCAGCACCATGGGGCTCGGCGGCATGGCGCTCGCGTCGCTCTTCAACGAGGGGCGCGCTCAGGACGCCAATCCGTTGCGGCCGCGGCCTGGACACTTCGCTGCCAAGGCGAAGGCGGTCATCTTTCTCTTCATGGCGGGGGGGCCGAGCCATCTCGAACTCTTCGACCCGAAGCCGACGTTGCAGCGGCTCGATGGCCAGGTCGTGCCCGAATCGTTTACGCGCGGGCGGCGCTTCGCGTTTATTCGGCCCGACGCCAAGCTGCTCGGCACGCGGCGGCGCTTCTTCAAGGCGGGCCGCGTCGGCGCCGACATCAGCGAGCTGCTGCCGCACCATCGCGAGATCGCCGACGACATCTGCATCCTCAAGGGGATGAAGACCGACGTGTTCAACCACGGCCCCGCCAAAGTCATGCTCAACACCGGGTCGCCGCAGTTCGGTCGGCCGTCGATGGGCTCGTGGATCACCTATGGCATCGGCAGCGAATCGCAGAACCTGCCGGCGTTCGTCGTGTTGCAGTCGGGGCCGCGCGGGCCGCGCGGCGGGGCGGCGATCTGGTCGAGCGGGTTTCTGCCGACCCTTCATGCTGGGACGCCGTTCCTGCGCGGGCCGCAGCCGATCCTCAATCTGCAAACGCCCGCCGGAATTCAACCGCAACAGCAGGCCGAGTTCATCGATGCCCTGCGCGATCTCAACCGCTTGCGGCTTAGCGAGGTGAATGATCCGGAAATCGAGACGCGCATCAACGCCTACGAGACCGCGTTCCGCATGCAGACCGCCGCCCACGAAGTTATGAACCTCACTGGCGAGACGCAGGAAACGCTCAACCTCTACGGCGTCGCCGCGGGCCGGCCGTCGTTCGGCGCTAATTGTCTGCTGGCGCGGCGGCTCGTCGAGCGCGGCGTGCGCTACATCCAGTTGATCCACACCGACTGGGACCATCATGAAAACCTCGACACCTCGCTGGCGTCGATTTGCCGGGACGTGGATCAGCCGTGCGGCGCCCTCATCAAGGACCTGAAGCGGCGCGGCATGCTCGACGACACGCTGGTGATCTGGGGCGGCGAGTTCGGCCGCACGCCCATGGGCGAGCCGCGCAGCACCATCGGCCGCGACCATCACATCGACGCCTACACGATGTGGCTCGCGGGGGCCGGCATCAAACGGGGCTACGTGCACGGCCAGAGCGACGAGATCGGCTACGAGGTCGCCGAGGGCCGCGTTCACGTCCACGATCTGCAGGCGACGGTGCTCCAACAGATGGGCCTGGAACACACGCGGCTCACGTATCGCTTCCAGGGGCGCGACTTCCGGCTGACGGATGTGCACGGGAATGTGGTGCGGGAGATTTTGGCCTAAAGGCAAAAATGATCGCAACGGAATTCAAATGGGCGTGACCGGCATCGTCGTCAGAATGCTCACGAGCAACGGCGTGCTGAGACAACGATAACCGGAATCGGAACCCGAGGAAAATCATGACGCAAGCAAACAAGCTCATAACAGCGAGCATGATGGCCGCGCTGGTGACGGCGGGGTTGCTCTCGTTCGTCGGCGCGCAGGCTGTTGCCCCAGCAAAGGACGTGCGGATCGGCATTGCCAAGACGTTTTTCACGGATCAGCCCAAGAGCGTCGCCGAGGTTGCCGTTTCGGACTTCGATCTGGTTCTGAAGAAGACTACCGGCCTGCAAGGACGGCTCAATAACAAGTTGAGCGCGTTTGAGGTCGCCGCGAAACTCGACGCCAAGGAACTCGATTTCGGCATCTTTTTCGCGCACGAATTCGGCTGGGTGCAGAAAAAGCACCCGGAGTTGCAGCCGCTCCTGATCGCGGTCAACAAGGGCTTCGTCGAACGCGCCTACCTCATCGTCCACAAGAACAATCCGGGGAAAACCGTCGCCGACCTTGCAGGTAAAAAAATCGACGTGCCGGTCGGCACGATTGAGCCTTGTCGGTTGTTCCTGGGCAAAATCTGCATCGAACAAGCTCAGAAAACTCCTGAAGCTCTTTTTGGCTCGATCGAAAAGTCCTCGGCCCAGATGGGCGCCCTCGACAACGTCGCGCGTCAGCAAGTCCACGCGACTGTCGTCGATGCTGGATTCCTGGAGTTATACAAGGACGTAAAGCCTGCCGTCTACGAGAAAAACCTTAGAGTGCTTCAGGAGTCGGTGGTGTTTCCGTCGCCAGTCATCGCATACAAGAAAGGGGGCGTCGCGGATTCGGTCTTGAATTCATTCCGCGACGGCTTGCTCAAGGCTCACACCATCCCCGAAGGCCGCGACATGATGAGGGGATGGAAGATCGACGTCTTCGAGGCGACGCCGAAAGACTACGCCAAGAGCGTGGCGGATTTGTTGAAAGTGTTCCCGGCCCCGGATTCGCCGCGCTGAGCACACCCACCTCCAAAGAATCGAAAACGCACACGGCGCAAGACCCATCTTGCGTCGCGTGCGCTTTCGCCGTGTTTCTGACATGCACAATCAGATCGCGACCGCTTCGGCATGGTCCGCGGGCTCCACGATTTTCACTGAAACGGCGCCGCGCACCGTCAAGACCGGGCAGGGGGCCTCCCGCAGAACCTCTTCGGCGACGCTGCCCATGATGAACCGCGTGAATCCGGTTCGGCCGTGCGTGCCCATCACGATCAGATCGGCCTTGGTCTCGGCGGCCACGTTGACAATGACGCCAGCCGGATCCCCTTCAATCAGTCGGTATTCGAGCGTGATGCTGGGTGACGGCGCCTTGATGGCACGCAGTGTCTTCATGGCGGCATCCCTGTCCTCTTCAGGACCAACGTAGCTGTTGAACTCGGCGAATCCCATGCGGACGGGCTCGATGACATGCATGACAATAACCCGCGACTTGTAATCGCACGCCAGGGCCGATGCGACGGAAAACGCCACGTCGGAGGCTGGCGAAAAATCGGTGGCGAACAGGATCGTCTTGAAAGACAGCATGGCTAGGTCCTCCAAATGGATGAGAGGGCGATATCGATCGGCATGTCCGCACGAGACAGTCGTAGCTGCCGCCATTTAACAGAGCAAAGAATGTGCCAAGGTACGCACCTTTCTCGGTTTGGCCTCAGATGGAAGCCCAACGTTGAATTCTGGCCCGTTTCATTACCAATTTGGCCAACATGCCAGGTCGCTGGATGGAACGTGGTACGTGACAGTACGTCTGGCATGGGCGGAATCGGCACATAGACGTGCGGTAGCTCGCCAGGAATAGGGCTGGCTCAATCAGGCACAGACGCGTCGAAACACTCCGCAATGGCCAAAAATCCTCGAAACCTGCGCTTGCTGGCGGGGTTCAATACATTCATCTCGAAGCAGACTACGAAAGGATACCGCCATGAAGATGCAATGTGTGCTTTCGGCCATGTTAGGATTCGCTCTCATGTCCCCCGCGGCGGTATATGCGCAACCCAAGTCCACTAAAGGGGTTGAGTTTTTCGAAGCCAAGATTCGTCCCGTCCTGGTCAGCCAGTGCTTTGAGTGCCACTCCGCGAAATCGAGCAAGATCAAGGGTGGCCTCCTCCTGGATTCAAAAGCGGGTGTGCTCGCGGGCGGGGATGACGGGCCTATCGTTGTGCCTGGCAAACCGAACCAAAGCCGAATTATCAACTTTCTGCGGCACGAAGGCACGAACAAGATGCCGCCCAAGAACAAGCTGCCCGATTCGGTGATTCAGGACTTCGTCGAATGGATCGCCATGGGGGCTCCGGACCCGCGTGAGGGCACGAATCCAAACAAGGGCTACAAGACGATGACGATCGAGGAGGCCAAGAGCTTCTGGGCGTTCCAGCTGCCGAAGAAGACCGAGCCGATCGTCAAGAACGCGGCTTGGGGGAAGACGCCGATCGATCGCTTCCTTCTCGCGAAGATGGAGTCAAAGGGGCTTACGCCAGTCGCGGACGCTGATCGCCACACGCTTCTGCGTCGTATCCACTTTGACCTAGTTGGTCTGCCGCCGACCTTGGATGACATCGACGTTTTCGTCAACGACAAATCGGCCAACGCCGTCGAGAAATTGATCGATCGCTTGCTCGCGTCCCCACACTATGGGGAACGGTGGGGCCGGCATTGGCTAGATCTCGCTCGCTATGCCGAAAGCAATGGCAATGCGGACAATGTGCCGTTCCCACAGGCGTATCGGTATCGCGATTACGTCATCGAGGCGTACAATCAGGACGCGCCTTACGATCAATTCATCAGGCAGCAGATTGCCGGCGACCTGCTCCCGGCCAAGGATGCCAAGGAAAAGGACCGCAATCTCACTGCAACGGGGTTGCTCGCTCTGACCTCGAAGCCGCGAGCGCAGAACAACCCCGACTTCAAGTACGACTTGATTGCCGACCAGATCGATGTGACGACGCGGGCCGTGCTGGCGATGAGCGTGATGTGCGCCCGCTGCCACGATCACAAGTTCGATCCGATTTCCACGAAAGACTATTACTCGATGGCGGGCGTCTTCGACAGCAGCATCATGCTGTTCGGCAATAACGCGGGCAAGGGGGCCAAAGGGGCCAAAGCCACGGGCTACCACACGCTTTCCGATGGCAGCCAAGTCATGGGCGTGCGTGACGCCGTCAACGCGACCGATGTCAGCGTGCTGATTCGCGGTGAGGCCAAGCAGGTCGGCGCGAAGGTCGCACGCGGCTTCCCCAAGGTGCTGGTGACCGAAGCGTCCCCGAAGATCAATCGCGCCAAGAGTGGCCGACTTGAAATGGCCGAATGGCTCACCGCGAAGGAAAACCCGCTGACGGCGCGCGTGGCCGTCAATCGCATTTGGATGCACCTGTTCGGCCAAGGTCTCGTTCGTTCACCTGACAACTTCGGCTCGCTCGGTGAAACGCCGACGCATCCTGAGTTGCTCGATTATTTGGCGATTCGTTTCATCGAGAATGGCTGGTCCACCAAGAAGATGATCAAGGAAATCATGTTGACCCGCGCCTATCAGCTTTCCGGAAAACACGACGCCGCCAATTACAAGATCGACCCCGATACGATGACGCTCTGGCGGATGCCGACGCGCCGACTCGAAGCCGAGGCGATTCGCGACGCCGTTCTGACCGTCAGCGGCAAGCTCAATCGCGAACCGCTCAAGGGCACGATGCTCGGTCAGGTGCCGAAGAAGCTGGGCAAAAAAGGCCCCGGCGATGTGACGGACACCAGCAATCATCGCAGCGTTTACCTTGCGATGGTACGCGGCGCCCCGCTGCCGGAGATCCTGGCCCTGTTCGACGTCGCCAATCCGAATCTCGTCGTGGCCCAGCGCGAAGTGACGACTGTGCCGGCTCAGGCTTTGTTCATGGTCAACAGCCCGTTCGCCAGCGCTCATGCCAAGACTTTCGCGCAGCGATTGCAGGCGTATTCCAGCCTGGACGACGCCGCCAAGGTGAACGTGGCCTACCTGATTGCGCTCGGCCGTCCCGCGAGCGCAGCAGACACCCAGCGGGCGCTCGCCTATCTGCGCGAGGCCGGCACATCAGGCGAGAATCAAGCATGGACTAATTTCTGTCAGACGTTGTTGGCATCCGCGGAGTTTCGTTACGTACAGTAATCCAACGCCGCATGCGGCATCGTAGGCATCACGCTCCATCACGCGGAGCGTGATGTCTACGAAGGCCGCCGGCTAAAACCCAGGGGGCTTCATCATGTTCTCGCGTCGCAATTTCCTCAAAACCACCTCGTGTGGGTTCGGTTACATGGCATTCGCCGGCCTGAGCACGCAGCAGGCTGCCGCGGCGGCTTACCAAAATCCACTCGCGCCCAAAGCGGGGCATTTTCCCGCCCGCGCCAAACGCATCATCTTCCTGTGCATGCGCGGCGGACCCACGCACGTGGACACCTTTGATTACAAACCGGCCCTTTATCGCGATCACGGCCGCACCGTGAGCGTGCAGGGCACTGAGCGAGGCAACGGCCGCACGCTGCTGAAATCCCCATGGCGGTTCATCCCGTCCGGTCAAAGCGGGCTGCCGATCTCCGAGTTGTTTCCGCACCTGTCGCGCCAGGCCGACGACATCTGCTTGCTCAATAGCCTCAATACGACCGTGCCGAACCATCCGCAGTCGTTCCTGCAACTGCACACGGGCGAGTTCCGCTTTACCCGCCCATCAATGGGTTCGTGGATCATCTACGGGCTTGGCAGCGAAAACCAGAACCTGCCCGGCTACGTCACCGTCAGCCCGCCCGCGGACCTGGGCGGTGCTCAGAACTACGGCAACGCCTTCTTGCCCGCTTCCTACCAGGCAACGCGCATCGGCGAACAGGGTACTGCGGTTCAGCAAGCCCGCGTCGGCAATCTATCGAGCCCATTGTCGCAAGCCGCCCAGCGCCGCCAGCTCGATCTGTTGCAAGAGATGAACCAAGAACTGCTACAACGTTCGCAGGTCAATCCCGACATCGAAGGCGTCATCAACTCCTACGAGCTCGGTTTCCGCATGCAGACGTCGCTGCCGGAGCTGATGGACATCAGCCGCGAAGCGCAGCGCACCAAGGACATGTACGGCGTCGGCGCTGGACAGACGAACGATTTCGGCACGCAGTGCCTGATGGCGCGGCGTTTGTCCGAGGCGGGCGTTCGTTTTGTCGAAGTCTGCCACAATGCCAATTGGGACACGCACGGCGGCCTGAGCCAGCGCGTGCCGCAGCTGTGCCGTCAGATCGATCAGCCGATGGGCGCTCTTTTGGCTGACCTCAAGTCGCGCGGCTTGCTCGAAGACACGCTGGTCATGTGGGGCGGCGAGTTCGGCCGCACACCGCACGGCCAGGGCCCCGACGGCCGCGATCACAACGCCGCCGGTTTCTCGATGTGGCTCGCGGGCGGCGGGGTCAAGGGCGGCATCCGTTATGGCGCCACCGACGAGCACGGCATCCGCGCCGTCGAAAACCCGATGCACCATCACGACCTGCACGCCACCGTCCTGGCGCTCATGGGTATCGATCATCAGCGACTGGTCTACCGTTACGGCGGCCGCGACTATAGCCTCACCGACATCCACGGCCACGTCGCGACGGGCGTGATGGCGTAATCGATCTGCGGCTTGCGGCTTTGCGTTCACGAACTCGCGCTGCACTCCGTTGAAATGACCTCAAGACCCTGATCCGCTTGGACCAGGGTCTTGCTCTTTGATTTCTCAGCGATGGTTCGGCAAACGAACATGGGCGTCGGTCTGATTCGGGATAAGTCTATGGGGTTGTGCTCGGCACGCCGATTTTTCTCGGAATTGCCCTTTCCAAAGTCCAAACGAATTGCCATAATAAAACTACCGTATTGAACGTGCGGAAGGGATCCGCTCCCGGTCAAGGAAATCAGCGCTTCTTGCCAATCCTACCCTTGAAATTGCCCAATTTGCAGAAAATCGGCAAAATGCGCTTCCCTTTTTTCCGGCTCGTGACCAAGATATCACAATGACACCAATCCCCAATCGAGGATCGAAGGGGAATAGCAAGGCTCGCATTCCGGA
The DNA here is from genome assembly GCA_005799265.1 of Planctomycetia bacterium. Taxonomy (GTDB): domain Bacteria; phylum Planctomycetota; class Planctomycetia; order Gemmatales; family Gemmataceae; genus SIAQ01. The sequence goes on from SYHD01000309.1 coordinate 20,594, forward strand.
GCTCGTCCGCTGCCAGGACGGACATGGGCGAGACATCGTTTATCTTTCACCACGCATGATTTCATTTTCCAGTCTCGCGGTCATCCTTGGATGACTCGCCAGGCCATTTGAGCCATCGTGATGGTTTGTCTGAACATTCATGCCCGTAGTGGGCAAGTCTGCAACGTCACATTGACGTGGCCGTGGCATACGATTCCAATCGTGTGATGGGAGGTTCGTCCGCACTCACACGATTGGAATCGCGTGCCACGATATTGGTTTTGCTGAAAATATCTCGTTTTTTGGAGGAATTGCTATGGCCGTCGCACGTGGCGACGAAGGTTCGGGTAACGTGACACCGACCAGTTCGACCAGCACACCCGGAAGCGTAGTTCGCCGGCGGATCATTCGCAAGGTGCCGATGGGAGCCCCCCCGGTCAGCGCGCCGCCGGCGCACGTACCACAGGCGCCGCCAGCACAAACGCAGGCGCCCGCTCCCGCTCCCGCACCGTCGGGACTCACGCCCGCCCAGGCGGCCGCTACCCGGCTTGACGATCTCTACCGCCTGGCCATGCCGAAGCTGTTTGCCTTCGCCGAAAAAGAAGGCATCATGGAACACACCGGCATGAATCGCAGCCAGCTCATCATGGGCGTGGTGCGCCGGCAGATCGAACGCGGTCTTGTGGTTCGCGGCTCCGGCACGCTCGAAGTGCTGCCCGACGGCTACGGGTTCCTGCGCTCTTCGGCGCACAACTACCTCGCGTCGCCGGAAGACATTTACGTCAGCCCCAGCCAGATTCGCCGGGTCGGACTCAAGACGGGGCTGGTCGTCGAAGGGCCGATTCGCCTGCCGGTCGAGGGGCAGGACAACTTCGCGCTGATGCAGGTTGATCTCGTCAACGGGCTCAACCCCGAAGAGCGCATTTCGCCGACGACATTTGAAGACCTGACGCCGTTGCACCCGAATCGCCGGCTGATTCTGGAGACGAGCGCGGACGAACTGAACATGCGCGTCGTCGACATGGTGACGCCGATCGGCATGGGCCAGCGTGGCTTGATCGTGTCGCCGCCGCGCGCGGGCAAGACCATCCTGTTGCAGAAGATCGCGTTGAGTCTGCTCAAGAATCATCCGAACAACTATCTGATCGTGCTCTTGATCGACGAACGCCCCGAAGAAGTGACCGACATGGCCCGCACGGTCGCCGGCCCGAACTGCGAAGTCGTCGCCAGCACCTTCGATGAGCCGTCCGAGGAACACGTCCACGTCGCGGACATCGTACTCGAAAAGGCCAAGCGCATGGTCGAAGGCGGCAAGGACGTCGTCATCTTGCTCGATTCGATTACCCGTCTGGCGCGTGCGCACAACACCGAGGCGCCTTCCGGCGGCAAACTCCTCTCCGGCGGTCTCGACACCAACGCCATGCAGAAGCCCAAGCGATTCTTCGGCGCCGCCCGACAGACTGAGGAAGGCGGCAGCCTGACGATTCTCGCTACCGCCCTTATCGACACCGGCAGCCGCATGGACGACGTGATCTTCGAGGAATTCAAGGGCACGGGCAACATGGAGTTGCACCTGGACCGCCGGCTCGTGGACAAGCGCGTCTGGCCCGCCATCGACATCAACCGCTCAGGCACGCGCAAGGAAGAGATGCTGATGCACCCCGGCGAGGTCGAGAAGATCCGCATTCTGCGCCGCGTTCTCGCCGACATGCACCCGGTCGAGGCGATGGAGATGCTGGTGAGCCGGCTGCGCAAGACGAAGTCGAACATGGAATTCTTGTTGAGCATGAACATGTCGTAGCGTTTAACGAGCCGCGATCGTCAGCGAGCGGGATTGGATCGCTCCATTACGGTCGCGGCGTAGTTTTTTGAACGCCCAATTCGTCCAGCACGAATTGCGACCACGTCTCGAATTCGTCTTTCTCCTCACGTAACTGCGCAATCGGCGCGAAGCCGCTCTCGATCAAGTCGGCCTCGCGCCGTGTCACGTTCGGCGCGTCCAATTCATAGATATGCACGATGCCCAGATGGACCTGGCCAACTGGCGTCGCGTCGTCGTTGATGAACCCCAAGGTTTTCTCGCGGTAAGTCGAATCGAGTATCACTTCCTCCGCCAACTCGCGCAGTAACCCCTGACGATAGGGATGCACGCCCTCACCCCCGGCCCCTCTGCCGTTAGCCGGACGCGCGAGCGGCGGATTGCCCGATCCGTCGCTTGCGCGTCCGGCTAACGACGGAGAGGGGAGCTGATCGCTAGGGTTGATGTGCCCGCCGATGCCGATCGAGCGCAAGGCACGCAGGCGTTTCTCGCCCGCTCCCTGGCCGCGCCGGTAGTGGAAGACCTGATCGCGATATTTCAGGACGACGTAGGGGATCAATTGCTTGAAGTTCGGATCGTCTTCGGCGTGCGAACGCGGCAAGAACGTGAATTGCCTCACGTCGAGCACGATCGGCAAGTAGCGGTCGATGTCGCGGCACAGTCCCTGGAAAAGGCCAGCGTCGCGCAGAACGCGCGTCGGGATGACGAGCACTTGCTCTTCACTTGGCGTCACGGGGTTTCTCCTCCGCTTTCCACATGGTCTTGGCGTGAACGATCATGCCGAGCGCCGTCCACGGATCGCCGACAGCGACGATGCCGACGGCTGCAGCAATCTCTTGCTGCCGTTCAGTGAGCGGATCGGGACGCGGTTTCGGCGCCACGCCCACTTCGAGAAAGTTCGATACCAGCAGCACCACCGAGACGAACGCCAAGAGAATCAGGGCGATGCGTAGCGTCTGATTGCTGTCGCGGCGAGTGAAGACCTCGTCGAGATCGCGCTGCGTTCCGGTTTCAGCCGCGTGTTGGAGGGCGAGTTCGTAGGTCCCCTCGGGATACTCGCCCGCTTGCTCCTCTGTCGTGTAGCTTTCGAGGTCGAGATAATCCAGACGGGGCGCCACCAGAAGGTCGAAGTCGAGCGCGTCGCTGAACGCAAAGCTGGTCGGCCACAGCCGGCAGCGCGTCATCTCCGGCAGCAGAAGCCAAAGACCCGAGGCGAGCCGCAGATCGCCGACGGGACGTTCGAAGGCCAGCCGGCCGCCGTCCACGAGAATCTGCGCGCCGCCCAAAAGCGCAGGGCTTTCGGAGTTCTCGGCCGTGCGTTCGAAGTCGGGTGCTTCGGGATCTTCGCCTTCCTTCAAGGCCGAAGCTTTGACGCGCATCAGGACGTTCTGCACCTGGGCCACGGTGCGCGCGGAGAACGCCTCTTCGGGGATCAGGACCTTGGGAAGCGGATCTTGGGCGTCCCAGGTCGGTTCGATTTTTTCGGCGAGGATGAACGGATCGCAAATCCAGGCTTCGTAGGTCTTGCGTTCGACGACCAGGAAATGAAAACGCAGTGCCATTGGATAGGCGTCGGGATTATGGTCGCTGACGCGCACGACCACAACGTGCCTGACGCCCATCGGCTTGGCGAAGACAGCCAGGGGGCAGCGCGTCGTTCCGGGACGATCGCCGAATCCGAGAATGAGCGCCTCGGCATCCGCGCGCCAGGCGTCCGCAAATCCGGTCGAGCGCGCGAGGAGTGTGGGCGCCTGCCGATCGGGGCGATGGTACAGCGCTTGTTCGAGCGTGATGGTCGCCATAAGCGTGAATTTGTTTAGCGCTTGCAGGCGTCATGCAAGCGCTAAACAAGATAGCCTGTTTACAAACCGAAATCGCCCTTGATGCGGCGCCAACAGCTGTGGATGTGGTTGGCGGGATTGCCGCCTGAATCGGCCTGCACGTTGAGAAACTCGATCAGGAAGGACGGCCCGTGCACGCGATAGGTGAAGCCCTTGCCCGCGCCCTCGGTGGAACCAGTGAAGGCGAAATAGACGTTGTCGAGACCGCTGTCGGTGGCCAGTTTCAATTCCATGGCGGCGACCTCGGCGGGCATCCGCTCGGTGTAGCTCTTGATGAGCTTGTACAGCGAGTCCTTCTGTTCCTTGCTCATCTTGCTCGCGGCGAGGCCCACTGGTTTGCCGGCCGACGGCGACTTTTTCCGTGCTTCCGGTTCGCCGAACGGTTTCGCCTGCCGCGCGGTTTTTTGCTGCTCGGCATCGAGCGACTTGAAGAGATCGCGCGCGTAGTCTTCCGCTTGCGGCAAGATGCGTTTGCCCTTGTCCTTGCCCGTCTTGACTTCGGCGGGATTGGCGCCGAAGAAGCACGGCGTCGAACTGACGACCTGCGTGCCTTCCATGGTGAAATTGATCGACAGGTGATGCCCTTCGATACGCCAGCCCCATTTGCCGGTCTTGGACGGTGTGCCGAAGACGCTGAAGAAATACCAATCGGGATTGCGGACCATGGCGCTCTTGGGGCCTTCCTGTTGCAGGAGAATGGCTTCCAGGCTCATGATGGTCGTGACCGCGACGTTTCCTGCGTCACTGGTTCCTGCCTTGAGTAGGGCGAGCGCGGCTTTCTTTTGCTCGGCCGACATTTCCTCTAGCGGGACGCCTTTGCGCGTATATTTCCGGGTTTCCTTGTCTTGCAGCGGGATGAAGTGCCAGTTGAGGCGCTCGTCGCTGTCAAAGGCGAAGACGCCCTGTTTCTTCTGATCAGCGCTCAGGGTGCCGACGAAAGCGTTCGCCGTCGACACCATGTTGGCGCCGCTGGCGTCCGCTTGCTGCGCGACGTAGGCGATGCCGACGACGAGAAGGAATGCCGTCAATCCGAGCGCGATTTTAAGAGACTTCATGAGCTGCCCCCTGTTTCATGGAGTGGATGCGTCGCTGAAGAACATGATAAACAATTTGCGTTCCGCCGACGAGGCCGGTTCCTGTTCGCAATCGGGCCAACATGCTGGGCCGCAAACGGCGAACGAGCTACTGCGCATACGCGCTATAGTCGTTGAAGTGGAGATTCTTGTCTCCCTTGGTCTTCTTCGCGGAAATCGCCTGCAACGGAGCGCTTGGAATACGCCAGATATACAGTGCGTTCTGGGAGTCGCGCTCGACATATTCGTTGGTGCGTTCGGCGACGAGGCCGTCAAGGTACTTCAAGATCGTCTCGTTCGTCGGGGGGTCAATTCCTTTCTGGAGGAGCTTGACACCGCTCAGATTGGTATTCGATATCTCGACCGCGCCGATGAAACTGTGCTTCTTGCTGGGTTTGCCTTCCTTGTCTTTCACGATGAGCTTGCTTTCGAGCGTCTTGGCGAAGTCCTTGGGCTTGACATCCTTGTCGCCGTAGAAGAAGGTGGCGCCCATACCGTTCGCCTTGCAGGCGTTCGTGAGAATGCTCGGGACATTCACCTTCCGCTTGGGGCCGAGATCGGGAGTGATCGTCAGGAAAACCGCGGCGATTATGTCGCTCGCCTCGGCACGTTTCGCGACGGTCGGTTTTGAGAACATGTTCGTCGGCGGCGTCAGCTTGTAACGATACGACTCGGAGTTGATCCAGATCGCGCCCAAAGTACCGCCGTTGTCCGCGCCGATCACGATGGTGTTGGACGTATTGCACTCCGCCTTGTCGTGCCGCCGATCCAGGTAGGCTTTGACTGCGGCGATGTCGTTGACGAGAACCGGTAGATAAACCGTGGAGTTAATGAAGTCCTTGACGTCGATCTCATCCTTCAGCTTGGTCTTGACGTTGCTGCGATTGACAAGGAGACTCCAGAAGGCGTCCGGTTGCTCGATCGTCGTGCTGTCGCCGTGGCCACGGAAGTCGAACATCATCACCGAGTAGCCCCCCTTTTGCAGCGACTCGGCGAGGCCCTTCCAGTCCTGCGACTTGCTGCTTTTGCCTTCGCCGAGGGGGTGGAGCATGATGACGGTCGGTGAGGCAGCCTTGCCCGCGTAGAAAAAGCCCTTGAGCTTGACGCCATCGACCGTGACGATGTTGACCGCCTGCCCCTCCGCGCCCTGCGCGTGCAGAGCGTTATCGCACAGGTGCACGCCCGCGAGGAACATCGCCGTGGGGAGGATCAGGTAGCAAACGTAGGACAGACGCGGCATGGAATTTCTCCAGGTGCATGAACGCCAGCCAACTCTTGTTATGGATCTTAAAGCGAACACGAACCGTGGTCAAGTTAATGCGGATTAAATCGGTGGACTCAAAAAAACTCCCGATCGGCGCCACGACCAGGGGCTGGAACGCGGCAGCGATCGGGAGGAGACGCGAGCTTCCCAGGGCTCGCGAACGCACAGGGCCAGGCGGAAGTCTCCGAGCGCTATCTCTTGCTCCCGGGGCATCCGGAAGTTTGCGTCCTCGGCCGTGCCTTGCGCGATGGTTGGAAGCCGACTCCGAGTAGAGAGCGACCGACGGAATGAAATGCCCCTTTCCGCCGAGCCAGGCTTCCCTGACACCGAAATGAAACACCGCCTTTCCGTGTGTGGACCGATATGGCGCCTGCCGCTCCCATCGAGCGGCACTGGCGTACCTCCGATTATGTAATCTTCGTGCGGATACGGTTAGTGTTCAGATGGACGATACGAAAAAACACCGTGACCATGGGTTTAGCGGCCACTCGCTTCATCTCTTGACGAGAGCAAGGCTTCGGCAACTTGACTGAAAGCATATACATCGGCGATTATTCTTGGTTCGACCGCGAGAAAAAAAAAATCAGCGTGGCGACAAATTGTTGGGATGATTCCAGCTGGTAAGAATTCGCCTCAACGCGTCTCTTGAGGATCCACGCGGTTGGCACGCGGTGAACCATTGAAAAGGCAGCACGCAGGCATATATGCTATCCACGCTGACCTTTTTTCTTGTCGCCCCGGATTTGACGAAAAACATGCTCCTAAATCTTCTGCGAATGTTCATGGCGAGTCAGCTCGTCGTGGTTGGCTCGCTTGCCGAATCTGCGTCCGCCGGCACCGGCGACAAGATCCGCGTCCTGATTATCGACGGCCAGCACAACCACAAGTGGCGCGAGACGACGCCGTTCCTGAAGCAGCAGCTTGAGAAGAGCGGGCGTTTCAGCGTCGATGTGTCATCCAATCTGAAGGCCAACGACAAGCCGGGCGATGTGCCGACGGTGCCATTCCCGCCGGACTTGACGAAGTATCAGGTCGTCATCAGCAACTACAACGGAGCCGCCTGGCCGGCCGACTTCCGCAAGACGTTCGAGCAGCAGGTCCGCGACGGCAAGCTCGGTTTCGTGCTCTTCCACGCTGCCAACAATTGCTTCAGCGATTGGCCCGAGTTCAATCGCATGGTCGGCATGGCCTGGCGCAACGCCAAGTTCGGCGATCGCCTCTATCTCGACGAGAAGGGCAAGACAGTGCGCGTCCCCAAGGGCGAAGGCTCGAACACGGGCGAGACGAACCATCCGTATGCGATTGTCCTACGCGATACAGAGCATCCCATCAGCAAGGGCATGCCGGGGGAGTGGATGCACGCCAAGGATCAACTCATGCACAACCTGCGCGGCCCGGTGGAAGACGTACGCGTCCTGGCCACGGCGTTCTGTCCGCAGACCAAAGTCCACGAGCCCATCGTGTGGACCGTCGCCTTCGGCAAGGGCAGGATTGTGCAGACGCCCATGGGACACGACGTGTTCGCGATGCGCTGCGTTGGCTTCATCACGACAATGGAACGCAGTGTCGAGTGGGCCGCCACCGGCAAAGTCAGCGTGTCGATACCGGACAACTTTCCCGCAGCGGCCAAGGCCAGTCAAATCGCCGAGAAAAAGAAGTAGGTTGCCGCCGCTTGCGGCTTTGCGCTCGGAACCGCGCTCGCGAACGCCAAGCGGTAAGATGCTTCACTTCTCCGTGAGCAGTTTCTTCAGTTCCATCTCCACGGTCGGGGCGCCTTTTTCGCCGGCGATGTCGATCAGACGCACCATTCCCCCGCGGTCGATCAGCACCACTTGCGGATAGCCGTTAACGACGTAATCGTCGCATGTGGCCAGCGCGTACTGGCGCGGCATCGTCATTAACAGATGCTCGATTTTGTGGTGTTTGGCATACGCGGCCAGGAGCGCCTGATCGGATTTGCGATCACTCGTGGCAACGGTCACGACTTTGCCGTTCTCCGCGTCGAAGCCGAGCTTTTGGCCGATGTCGGTCGGATAGAACGAAACGCCCACGATCGTCAGGCCTTGGTCCTTGTGCGCTTTATGCCATTCGGCCAGCTTGGGCATGAGTGCGGTCGAGGCGCCAGAGCGCACGTCGAGAAAGGCGAGCAGGACAGTCTTGCCCTTGAAGACGGACAGTTTTGCGGTCTTCCCGTTGACGGCGAAATCCCCCTGGAAGTCAGGCGCCGGTTTGCCGAGCATCTGGGCGTGCGAAGCGGCGGGTTTGACGATGGGGCCGGTCATTTTGACTGTCAAGGTGTAGCTGCCGCTCTGCTGGGCGCCGGCGGTAGTGCAGACGACCTTGTACTCGCCGTCCTTGGTGCAGTTGAAGAGGATGCGCGCGTTGAGAGCGCCGTCTTCTTCTTCGATTTGATTGCCCTTGGCGTCAAGCAGGCGCAGGTAGGGGTTAATGACAGGGCCGACCATGTCGATGGTGTAGGCCTTGCCCGCTTTCAACGGAACGGCGTGGACCTGACTGGGCCCACCGCGTCGCTGGTCCTTGGGATCATCCTTGCTGAGCGTGCCCTTGACGGTGAAATCCTTCTCTTCGCCGGCCCGAGTCATCGCCCCTGCCATCGTGAAAAACGCCAGAGCGGCTATCGCCCAAAAACGCGCCATGATTCGATCCTCTGTGGCTGACATGTTGGCCCCGCAATGCCAAGCGTCTCTCTTGCACGTGATATCAAGCGGTGCAAACGAGACGCTTGCACTACGAGGCGTATTCTATGGGAACCCTTCGGCAATAAATCTCTTTGACGCAATCCGTGGACTTTCTCCTTTCCAATACCGTCGGCCGCGACATTTGCTTGCTTTTCGGTAAGCTGGAATCAAGACTTCATGGACTCGCAATTCGAGGGGGAACGTATGTTCGCAAACAGCCTCTTGCTATTCGCCGAGGAACAGTCGATCCAGTGGGGCAAGCTTGGCAACGGTGTGTTCAACGTGCTAGTTTTCGCCATTCTCGGCATCGTCCTGGCGATTGTCGGCTTCAAGCTGTTCGACATGCTGACGCCCGGCAAGCTCGATGACGAGATACTCCAGAAGCAGAACATCGCCGCCGCGATCTTGGCGGGGGCGTTTATCCTCGGCATTTGCATCATTGTTGCCGCGGCGATTCACGGGTAGCAGCATGACTCGGAAATCCAAGATCGTCACGATCAGCATTTTGGGCGTGGTCGCCGCGCTCGGCGCGACCGCGTGTTGCTGCACAAATTGGTGGGATCCGGAACAGCAAGACGGCGGGGGCCAAGGCGGCCGCGGCGGCGCCCATACTCGTTCCGGCAGGGGATTCCTACCGTTGTTCTTCGGCGGCGGTTCGTCGTCTTCAGGACACTCCGGCACCGGACACGGATCATCGAGCACGAGCCACGGCGGTTTCGGCGCCACCAGCGGACATGGCGGCGTCGGCATCGGAGCCTGAGCTATGCAACGCCTTACTCTCACGCCGCGCAGCGATTGGCAGAAACGCGTTGAGTCCGTCGGCCTCGCCTTTCACACGACCGATCAGGGCGAGCCGTACTGGGACGAATCCGCCTGTTACGTCTTCACCCCCGCCGAAATCGATCAGATTGAACTCGCCACGCTTGATCTCAACGAGCTCTGCCTCAAAGCCGTCGAGCATATACTCGGACACGAACTGTGGGACGATTTTCAAATCCCACGCGGCTTCGAAGATTTCATTCGCAAAAGCTGGGACGAGGAAGAAATCAGTATCATCGGCCGATTCGATCTGCTCTTTGACGGCATCAGCCCGCCCAAACTCGCGGAATACAACGCCGACACGCCGACCGCCCTCCTGGAAGCCGCCGTCGTCCAGTGGTTCTGGCTGCGGGATTGCGCACCGGATGCGGATCAATTCAACTCGGTGCACGAACGCTTGATCGAAGTCTGGCAGCGCGTGAAGCTCGAAATCGGCAAGCCGGTGACGTTTGTCTCCACCGCGGACCACGTCGAAGACTTCATGACTGTGACTTATCTGCGCGACGCCGCCCGTCAAGCGGGACTAATGACGCAATACTTACCGATGAACGCCATCGGCTGGAACGCGTCTCGGCGCATGTTCGTCGATATGAAGGAAAGGTCGCTCGGCTGCGTGCTCAAGCTCTACCCGTGGGAATGGATGATGCGCGAGCAATTCGGCCAGCATCTCGGCACGACCTTGACGCGCTGGCTCGAACCGCCATGGAAAGCGCTCTTGAGCAACAAGGCGCTGTTGCCGCTCTTGTGGAAGTTGTTCCCCGAACATCCGAATTTGCTGCCGGCGTCATGGGAGCGTCTGCCCGGCCGCTGCGTCAAAAAGCCGGTACTGGGCCGCGAGGGGGCGAACATCACGATCCTCGACGACGGCCAGCTTGTCCAGGGTACTAGCGGCGATTACAGCGATGGCGAGTTCATCTACCAGGCGTTCCACGACACGCCGAAGTTTGACGGCCGAACGATCGTACTCGGCAGCTGGATGGTCAACGGCTTCGCGTGCGGCCTCGGCATCCGCGAAGATGACAGCCTGATCACGACAAACACGAGCCGGTTCGTGCCGCATCGGATCGGCGGCACGGATGAGACGCAACATGCCATCAAAGCGGCCAAGGAAATCAACGTCTCACAGGCCACTGGCATCTTCGTCCCGTAAGTACGGCTGACAATAGCCCAGCGATTCATCGCTGGGGCTGCAAGGACGATTAATCATTATCCCCACAAATAACGCGGATCGTATTCGATTTCATGTTTCTTCAGGAAACGCAAGAACTCATCTTGAAAAGTCACCTGCCGATGATGTTCCTTCTGTTTCTGAATGTATGCGACCGTTACCGGGTGCTGAGAAACGCCGATGCTGAACGCGCCATATCCTTCCTGCCAGGCAAACTGCTGATGTTGTGGAAAAGTTTCGTGCACCCATTTCGACGATTCGCCTTTGACGAGTTGAATCGCCTTGGCAATGGCGAGTGTCGATGGCAACGACAGCAACAAATGGACATGATCTTCGACCCCGCCGATCGCAAGTGCTTTCATTTTGTGTGCGCGGGCGATACCGCCGAGGAACGGCCACAGGCGTTCCTCGAGTTCCGGCGAGATGAGTTTGCGGCGTTCTTTGGTGCTGAAGACACAATGGTAATAGTTGCTGACGAACGAATGGGCCATGGTCACAACCTCTTGCGAAAAGGTTGACAGAGACGGGATGCCGTTTCAGTCGTCCCTGACGGGACTCCAACCCGGCGCGGCATCAAAACCCCAGCGATAAATCGCTGGGCTATTATCAACCGTCCCTAACGGGACGAACAAGCATATTTCACCTACGGGATCAACTGTATTCGTCCCGTAGGGACGGCTGACAATAGCCCAGCGATTTATCGCTGGGGTTAACGGCCGACAAGTCATGGAGTCCCGGCAGGGACGATTGAAACACACAGTGGCCGGGAACCAAGCGTAAACTCACCCCTTGATAACGCCGATCGGCCGCATTCGCGCTACCTTCTTCGACAGCCCCGCCTGATGCACGACATCGACAACGTCATCGACGTTCTTGTACGCCCTCGGCTGCTCCTCCGCGAGCCCCTTGTGGCTCTGCGCCCGCGCTATGATCCCCTTGGCGGCGAGCTCCTTGTCGATGCGCCGCCCAGCAGCGTGCTTGAGCGCGGCGGTACGGCTCATCGCGCGGCCCGCCCCGTGACACGTCGTGCCGAACGACTTCTCCATGCTACCCGCTTGGCCGACCAGCACCCAGCTCGCCCGGCCCATGTCGCCCGGAATGATGACCGGCTGTCCGATCTTGCGGTAGATCGCCGGCACCTCCGGATGCCCTGGCGGAAACGCCCGCGTCGCTCCCTTGCGATGCACCCACACCTTCTTCTTGACGCCGTTGACGGTGTGCTCCTCCAGCTTGGCGATGTTATGGCACACGTCATAGATGAGGTTCATGTGCAGCTCTTGCCACGATCGGCCAAACACGTCAGCGAAGACCTCGCGCGCCTGCCACATGAGGAGCTGGCGATTGCACCACGCGAAGTTCGCCGCCGCCCTCATGGCGGCGATGTACTTCTGGCCTTCGGGACTGTTGACCGGGGCGCACGCGAGCTGGCGGTCCGGCAATTCGATGCCGTACTTCTCCGGCGCCTTGCGCAACTGGTGCAGGGCATCGTCGCACACTTGATAGCCGAGGCCGCGCGAGCCGGAATGAATCATCACGCAGATCATGTCCTTTTCCAGACCCATGACCTGAGCGGCTTCATCGTCGAAGATGGCATCGACGACCTGCACCTCCAGGAAGTGATTGCCCGAGCCGAGGGTGCCGCACTGTTGCTCGCCGCGTTTCTTGGCGTGATCGCTGACCTCGGCGGGATCGGCGCCGCTCAGCCAGCCGCCGGCCTCGGTGTGATCGATATCGCCCGGCGTCGCCAGTTCGTGCGTGCTCAGGTAGCCCGCCCCTTCGCCGAGCAGACGGACCAGCTCCTTGCCCTTGAACGAATAGTGCCCCTCGCGGCCAACGCCGGTCGGCACGTGCTTGAAGAGGGCATCGACGAGCTTGGTCAAGTGGTTCTTGACTTCGCGATAAAAGAGATTGGTCCGGCACAAACGAACGCCGCAGTTGATGTCATAGCCGACGCCGCCGGGCGAGATGACGCCGCCCTCGTCGGGATCGGTCGCGCAGACGCCGCCGATGCAGAAGCCGTAGCCCCAGTGGATGTCCGGCATCGCCAAACTCGCGTGCTGAATGCCCGGCAGAAACGCGACGTTGGCGACCTGCTCCGGCGCCTGATCGAGCTTGAGCTGCTGCATGAGCTTTTCATTGGCGAAGATCAGCCCATCGACGCGCATGCCGGGCTTGTAGCTCTTCGGAATGCGATAGCAGCAGGCGTCAATCTGTTCGAGCGGGCCGTGGAAGGTATCTTTGGCCATGATCGATACTCCATGCGTTTAGCCGCAGCTCGCAGAGCCGCGCGGACGCGGACCTCGAGGTAATGCTAGCGGAAACAACCGCGCGGCGTTAGACTGACACGGGAAGGCGGGAGATGTTCGCGGCGCGAATGATGTGAGCGGGACGAGACCTCGGAAATCTTGACTTCCAAGGCCGCCGCGTCAATACTGTGAACATGGCAACCGTCCGAATCACTCCCGAAGCGAATGAGCAAACGAATCGTCTGCCCAAACCGATTCGCGATCTTCTCGCCAAATGCCTTGAGCGTTTGCAAAAGTGGCCAGCCGTCAGCGGCGCTAAACCGTTAAGAGGCAATCTCGTCGGCTGGTATCGGCTGCGAATGAGCGACTACCGCGTGCGTTTCCGAGTCGAAGGCGATACCGTCATCGTGGACAAGATCGGACACCGAAAGGACGTTTATGACGACTAAGCAGCACAGCAACGGCGTGGCCGCCAAGCACGTCACCATCAAAGGCAAGCGTATGGTCATGCTCGAAGAGAACGAGTTCAAGCGTCTGTTGGTCGAGGCCGATTTGTGGGAGCCGCTCATGCCGCCGCTGGGAGCCGACGGGACCTTTCCCGCCGAGGTCGTGCGCATCTCCCTTGCCATCGACATCATTCGGGACCGCCGCCGCCTAGGACTGACGCGCGCGGAATTAGCCCGACGTGCGGGCATCCGTCTGACAAGCCTCGAGCGGGCCGAAGAGGGGCGCGTCGATCCGGGCAGGGGCGTCATCGAAAAGATTGACCGGGCGTTGAAGGCGGCGGAGACCAAAGCGGCGAAAACTTGCTAGCGGAAGGCGATTCGCGATGTGAGGCTGACGCAGAATGGCGAGCGATGTTCGCTGCACGCAGACATTGAGGTGATGCCGATGAATGGCGACCGTGTTCCCATCGATCAGCGGAATGCCGACAACGCCGCGGACATCGCCGAAGGACTTCCGCCCAGCGCCCCTTCACTTGCCGAAAGCGAGGCGGCTTCGGCTATACCGGATATTCGCGCAAAAGAACCAACGTCCATGGAGGTTTTCTTTGCATGGGAAAAGCTACGTCTGGCATTCAACGCACTCCTGCTGGTGATCGTTGTTTTCATGATGCTCAGAGCGGGCTTCAATCCACTGGCCATAGTTTTTTTCGGTGAAGACGCAGTGCTCGCGAATCTCTGTTACTGTGTCGGCCCAGTGGCAGAGGGGTATTTGTGTTGGCTGGGTTTGCCGAGGATCGTGGTCCGCTGGCTTGTCCTGTTGTTTGGCACACTTATCGGCGTCGTATTGGCCGTCGAACGCGCCGCGGAGCTGCTGAAGAGGCTTGATAAGTGACCGGTCGGCAAGGACGTCTGGGCACGAGTGTTGTCACGCAAATATCTCCGCCGCCGCCACACGAAAGCCCGGCAGAAACGGCTCGCCGCTCAATTCCTGGCGAATGTTGACAAGTTCGGGCTCGGCGTCGAGGCGATAGGTGGTGATCGTACGGTCGTGCGGGTCGATCACCCAGATCAACGGCACGCGGAATTTTTGATAGAAATCGATCTTTTCCTTGATGTCCTCGATCACGTCGCTGGGGGAGAGAATCTCGATGACGAGCGTCGGAATGCCTTCGATGAGCGTGGTGTCTTCCGCTTCTTGAATGGCCAGGTTGGCCGCAATGTAGACAACGTCGATGCCCACGGTCGTATCGGGATTGCGCGAAAGACGACAGCCCGCTTCGCCGCACAAGACAAGTCCCCGTGGTTCCGGTTGGCCCGTTCGCCACGATTCCAGGAAATAGGATGACCGCACCATGATGCGACTGTGAACGCGATTGCGAATGGTCATCGGTCTCTCCCGAAGCTGGCCTTCAACGAGCCAGTGCTCCATGCCGTTGCGTGGCATTGCCAGCAATTGCTCCGTCGTCATCAGCGGCATTTCAAGGACTGCGGACATCGTGAATTTCCTTGTATAAGCAGCGATCAATGGGGTTGAATATAACAGAACTCAAAACAGATATCAACGAGGATCGCACGCCCCGAAATGATCGAACTAGTGCCTCATCCATTCTTAATCTTCGGGTAGAGCCGCTTCAGTTTTGTCCGAGCGTCGTCGATTTTGAATTGCCAGTCTACCCCGCGTTGTTTGGCATTCGTTTTATCCGCCCAGATTCCGATCTCGGATTGCAACA
>SYHD01000310.1 GCA_005799265.1 Planctomycetia bacterium
GGCTCGCTGCGCTCGCCTGCGGGCGTGGGGTTCATGTCAAGCCCGCAGGCGAGCGCAGCGAGCCTGCGCGGGTGAGGAGCGTCCTATGCCCACCGAAGGAAAGGCCTGGCGCCATGTCGTCATCTGCACCGTCAACAGCTGGCTCCCCGGCGAGCCACGCGGCTTTCGGGCCGAGGAACAGAAGATTCACTCCTCAGGTGATTACAAAAATCCCCCACCTGCCGGCGAACATGCGGGATTGTGGCACTACAGCAAGAAAATCAGCGGAGAATCTGTGATTATCCCCAAGGAAGACTATGCAACCGTGGGACACAAGATCATCGCCAAGCTCAAGGAACTCGGTCACCGCGTGCTTGCCATTTCTGTATCCGCGACGCATTCGCATTGGCTCGTCGAGCTTCCCGATTCCATTTCCTCCATCCGTAGGATTGTGGGGCAATGCAAGACTGCATCATCCCATGCAATTCGTGAGCATTTGCCGGGCCGTGTCTGGGGTCGATATGGCGGTTTCAAGAAAGTGAAGGACAAGGCGCATCACTTGAACGTGTATCGCTACATCCTGAACCAGAAGGACGCCTGGTTTTGGTCGTACAAGGATGAAGAAAACGAAGCAAAGTCTGAGTCAAAAGAAGAAGGCGCTGAAATGTAACCCGCGCAGGCTCGCTGCGCTCGCCTGCGGACTTGGGGTTCATGTCAAGCCCGCAGGCGAGCGCAGCGAACCTGCGCGGGTAAGGACCCATTATGAAAATCCCTCTATCCTGGCTCCGCGATTACATTGACATCACGCTGCCGGCCGCGCAGCTCATCGAACGCATGACGTTTGCCGGCCTCGAAGTCGGCGCCACGCGCGTCTTCGGTTTGCCGATCCCCGACGGCGTACGCGTCAAGCCCGAAGAGCGCGGGCCCGTCTGGGATCGCGACAAGATCTTCGTCGCGCAAATCCTCGGGGTCGAGAAGCATCCGAACGCCGACAAGCTCAAGCTGCCGACCGTCACCTGGGGCGAAGGCAAGACCAAGCAGCTCGTCACCGGCGCCCCGAACATCAACCTCGGCGACAAGGGACAAAAGGTCGTGCTCGCATTGACCGGCTCCGTTCTGTTCGACGGGCATTCTGAAGTGCGCAAACTCGCAGAGTTAAAGCCGACGACAATTCGCGGGCTGCCCTCGGACGCGATGGTTTGCTCGCTCCTGGAGCTGGGTGTCTCGGAGAGCAAGGAAGATCACGTAGGCATTATCTTCCTCGAAGACGACGCCCCGGTCGGCATGCCGCTCGCCGATTTCATGGGCGACATCGTCCTCGAAGTCGATGTGTTGCCCAACATGGCCCGTTGCCTGGCCATGATCGGCGTCGCGCGCGAAGTTGCTGCTATCACCGGCGCGAAGTTGAAGCTACCGACGACGGGCATGCATACGACCAGCGAACCGATCGCAGGTCAGGTCAACGTGCAGATCGAAGATCCGAAGCTGTCCGCGCGTTACGCGGCCGCGCTCATCAAAAACATCAAGCTCGGCCCCGCGCCGGGCTGGATGCAGCGCCGCCTGCTCTACGCGGGGATGCGGCCCATCAGCAACATCGTCGATATCACCAACTTCGTCATGCTCGAATGGGGCCAACCGCTGCACGCCTTTGATTACGACGTGCTCGTCGCCAGGGCAGGGGGGACGCCGACGATCACCGTCCGCCCCGCGCGCCAAGGCGAGGTCCTGGTGACACTCGACAAACAAGAACGCAAGCTGTCGCCTGAGCATCTCGTCATTGCCGATACGAAAGGCCCGATCGCGCTCGCCGGCGTCATGGGCGGCCTCGAAACGGAAGTGACCGCGACTACGAAGAATATCTTGCTCGAATCGGCGAGCTTCGATTTCGTCAGCATTCGCCGCACCTTCCGGCATTTCGATCTGCCGAGCGAGGCGAGCGCTCGATTCAGCCGCGGCATTCATCCAGAGACGGTCAAGCCTGCCGTGGAACGAGCCGCCGATCTGAT
The DNA here is from genome assembly GCA_005799265.1 of Planctomycetia bacterium. GTDB lineage: Bacteria > Planctomycetota > Planctomycetia > Gemmatales > Gemmataceae > SIAQ01. The sequence continues at coordinate 1,986 of SYHD01000310.1, forward strand.
GCGGCAATACGCGTCCGGCAACGTATGCAAGGGGCTAGTCGATTGCTATCCGGCCCCGCGGCCGCCGCAGGTTGTCGAACTCAGGATCAACGAGATGGACCGGCTGCTGGGATTCAAGATCGCGCCCACGGAGGCGGTCCGCATTCTGGAAGCACTGGAATACCAAGTCGATGTGGCGGGAGCGAACAGCTACAAAGTCACCGTGCCCACGCATCGGCTCGACGTGCAGGAAGGCGCCGCCGACCTGATCGAGGATGTTGTGCGCATTTACGGGTACGACCGCGTACCAACGACGCTGCTCGCCGAGCCGCTGCCCAAACAGCAAGCGAATGAGCCGATCGTCTTCGAGGAGAAGGTGCGCGATGTCCTGGTCGGTTGCGGCTTGCAGGAAGTCGTCTGTTACGCCCTGACGGTTCCCGAAAAGGAGACGCCGCTGCTGGGACCGCGCGAGTACGTGACGCTAAAAAATCCAATCTCGAACGAGCGCGTCGTCATGCGGCAAAGCGTGCTGGCGAGCGTGTTGGAGATCGCGGCGAGCAACCTGCGCCACACCGACGACGTGCGGCTTTTCGAAGTGGGCTTCGTGTACGTCCCGTTAGCCGGACGCGCAAGCGACGGAATGGTGTATCCGTCGCTTGCGCGTCCGGCTAACACAAACGCAAGCGAACGGAATGCGATTCCCAACGAACCGCGCCGTCTCGCCATCGTCATGACGGGCCAACGCGGAGACGAATTCTGGAGCGACGGCGGCGCCAAGGACAAACAGCCGCTCGACTTCTTCGAATTAAAGGGCCTTATTGAAGCGCTCATGGCAGATTTGCATATAGGAAAAATAACGTATCAACCCGCCAAGGTCGCGCATCTTCATCCCGGCAAGTCGGCGGCGCTCTCCGTCGGCGACAGTACAATCGGCACGTTCGGCGTCTTGCATCCCAAGGTGGCGCAGGCGTACAACCTCGGCGAACGCACGCTACTGGTCGCCGAGTTCGACGTGGAAGCGCTACAAGCCGCGACGCCGCCCCGCTTCAGCTACACGCCGGTGCCGCGCTTCCCGGCAGCGCTAAGGGACATTGCCGTCGTCGTCGACGAATCGGTGACGGCCGAGCGCATTGAAGCCGAGATTCGCGCCGCCGGCGCCGAGTTGCTGCGCGGCGTGCGTCTATTCGATCTGTATCGCGGCAATCAAGTCCCAGTGGGCACCAAGAGTCTGGCGTATGCACTGTCGTATCAGGCAGAGGATCGTACGTTGGCCGACAAGGAAATCGACAAGGCGCATCGCAAGATCGAGGATCGATTGAAGCACGTCCTTAACGCGACGATTCGCGGCAAGGAGTGAACTCCGATTTGGGTTGCGTCTGCTCAACGGCCGAGGTGGCACTGGATGAAAGCGAAGGCGTCTGTTGCTGTTTCTTGAGGCCATGCGGGCCAAGAGTCGGCGGTATCACACCAAGTAAAGGAACTGCGATGAGAGGCGGGCACGATGAGCCGCGCGCCGGCAAGAAAAAGAAAAAGAAAAAAACCAAGGCCGCCAGCCCGCTGATGCTGATTCTACTTCTGGTCGGCGGTGGAGGCGGCTTGCTCGCCTGCTGCGGCTGTGGCGTGGGCGCGTTCTTTCTTATCGGACCGGGCTTCGGCGCTCCGGACGTCGTAGGCAAATGGGAAGTTGAGGAGTCCTTCGGCATCACGACCTACGAATTCAACAAAGATCGTACGGGTCGAATCAATATCCCATTTATCGTCTCGCGCTTCCGTTACGACCTCCGCAGTTCCGCAATAAAGATTACCTATACGCATCTGGGCAATCTCAACGTCCTGGCCGAAAACACCTCCACGTTGCGCGTTCAGCGAAACGGGGATCGCTTGCGTATCGAGTACATAGACGGCCTGGAGAAGGGCCTCGTGGAAACCTGGCGCAAGATTCACTAAGCTGAGGAACCCCGTCGCGCCTCAGCCTGGAAAGCCTGACCCAGGTAGACTCACCCTCCACCAGAAATCTGGTATAATCTCTCTACCCCCAAAGCCGCGGAGAGATCCTCATGGTTCTTCTCGGATGCAGTCAACCAATCACCTGCCAGAGCGTGACCCGACGCGAACTCTTGCAGATCGGCGGCTCGTCCGTGCTTGGTCTGACGCTTGCGGACCTGCTCACGCTCAAAGCGAACCAGGGGGGCGCGGCTCAACCGGGCACCGCGCGGGCGGTCATCTTTCTCTGGCTGTGGGGCGGGCCGGCGCAGCTTGACACCTGGGATCCGAAGCCGAACGCGCCGATGGAGTTTCGTGGGCCGTTCTCGTCGATCCAGACGCGCATCACCGGCACGCGCATCGGCGAACTCTTTCCGCAGATTGCCGAATGGACCGATCGACTTGCGATCATTCGCTCCCTGCACACTTCCTCGAACGATCACGGCGTTGCCGGCACGATTGGACTGACGGGCAGCTTGCAAGGCAGTGTCAACCTCGGCGGGGCGGCGGCCTCGGGCAACGTGCGGCCGTGCGTCGGGTCGATCGTCGCGCGGGCCAAGGGATTTCGTTCGGAGATGCCGCCGTTCATGGTCGTCGGCGGCCGGCTGCACCAGGGCAAACGCGCGATCGCCGGCGAGGGTGGCGGCACGCTCGGCGCCCTCTACGATCCGTTCCGCCTCGTCTACGATCCCGAACGCGGCACACAGATCCCCGCGCTTGAATTGCCGGCCAATCTTTCGCCAGAGCGGCTGCAAAATCGCCAGCAATTGCTGCAAGCGCTCGATCGCGCGCGCCGCAGCATCGACACCGGCAGCCAGCGCACCATTGATGATTATCGCGCCCAGGCTCTCGCGTTGCTGACGTCGCCGGACGCGACGCGCATGTTCGATCTGTCGCGCGAACGCCCGGAACTCGCCGACCGCTATGGCCGCACGCGTTTCGGGCAATCGTGTCTCCTGGCACGGCGACTGGTCGAGCATGGCGTGCCATTCGTGCAAGTCAACTGGAGCGATCACGTCGAGGCCGAGGAAGATGCGGGCGACGGCGGCTGGGACAATCACTATCGCAACTTCCAGATCATGCAAGATCGGCAAGCCCCGTGGCTCGATCAGACGTTGCCGGCGCTGCTGACGGACCTGGAGCAGCGCGGCCTGTTGCGAACAACGCTGGTGGTCGCGATCGGCGAGTTCGGCCGCACGCCGCGCATCAACGACAAGGCAGGCCGCGATCACTGGGAGCACTGTTACAGCGCGTTGTTGGCCGGCGGCGGCGTGCGCGGCGGCCAGGTGATCGGCGAAAGCGACGCCCATGCCGAACGCCCGCGGCTGCGTCCGGTGCGGCCCGCGGATTTGGCGGCGTCGATCATGCACGCGGTCGGCATCACCAGCGAACAGACGGCTACGCTCGGCATCAACGTCGGCGGGCATGTGATTCAGGAGTTGTTTTGAATTCTTGCGGAGGCGATCATGGATACCGTGCAGCTTGCGATGACCGAGGGAGTCAAAGATTACCTGCAAGATCAAGCCGCCAAGAGTGGCCTAGCGTCACCGCGCGATTATTTGCAGGCTATCCTGGACGACCTGGCGACTCGCGTTCAGGAGAAGAGGGAACTCGAAGCGAGTCTGCTCGAAGCTATCCGCTCGCCTCGCGTCGTGGCGGACGAAGCATTCTGGATTGAACGCCGTCGCAAGATCCTTGACAAGCATCCAGAGCTGAAATGACGAAGCCCATCTATTCAACGCAAGCAATGATCGAGATGGACGCGATCGCGGAGTACATCCAACAAAGTAGTCCTCGATCGGCGCTGCGTTTCCTGGAGGCCATTGAAAAAACGGTAGAGCGTTTGCTGATGTTCCCGGAGCTTGGGGCTCACTTTGAAACCGGCATACCCGAATTGTCCGACCTACGTGTAAACCTTGTCACCGGATTTGAGAAGTACCTTCTGTTCTATCGAGTACGATCCGAGGAAGTTCACATCGAGCGCGTTGTACTTGGATCGAGAGATTTGCCTAACATTCTCAGGGAAGGCATATGAGCACCCCCAGCGAAATCTTCTCCCCCGGTCTCGAAGGCGTCATCGCCGGCGAGACCGCGATCTCCACCATCACCGGCGGGCTGCGCTATCGCGGCTATCCGGTCCCCGAACTGGCAGAGAAGTCAACCTTCGACGAAGTCGCGTTTCTCCTCCTGCACGGCGAGTTGCCGACGCACGGCCAACTGGCCGATTTCAACAAACGGCTCGCGTCGGCACAGAAATTGCCCGGTGTGTTGAGCGATCTGCTCAAGGCGCTGCCGAAGAACGCCGTGCCGATGGATGTCGTGCGGACCGGCGTCAGCATCCTGGCGCACTACGATCCGGATCTCGGCGACAACCGCAAGGCGGCCAATCTGCGCAAGGCGGAACGGCTGCTGGCACAGATTCCGCTCGTGATCGCGGAGGCGTATCGCGCGACGAAAGAGCTGCCTGTGCTCACGCCGAGGCCCGAGCTCGGATTTGCGGCAAATATGCTGTACATGCTCAACGGAACGCCGCCTGATGCGTTCGACGCGAAGGCGTTCGACGTGTCGTTGATTCTGTACGCCGAGCATGAATTCAATGCGTCAACATTCACTGCGCGAGTCGTCTGCTCTACGGAGTCGGACTTGCATTCGAGCATCACGGCCGCGATCGGCGCGTTGAAAGGGCCGCTGCACGGTGGGGCCAACGAAAAGGTGATGGACCTGCTGCTGGCATCCGGCGGTCCGGACAAGGCAGAGGCGTGGATTCGCAACGCGCTTGTCAAGAAGCAAAAGGTAATGGGCTTCGGACATCGCGTCTACAAGGCCGGCGACGTGCGTGCCCGCGTCCTGAAGCAATATGCCAAGCAAGCGGCCCAACGGGCGGGAACCTCGCAATGGGAGACGGCCGCGGAGATTATCGAGAAAGTGATGGAGACGGAGAAGAATCTGTTCCCGAACCTCGATTGGCCCGCCGGCAGACTGTATCATGCCATGGGCCTGGAGGTGCCGCTTTACACGCCGTTTTTCGTCGCCTCACGAGTTACCGGTTGGGCGGCCCACGTGATCGAACAACTAGAGCACAACCGCATCATCCGGCCGCGCAGCCGTTACACCGGGCCGGACGAGAAGCACGTGAAACCGATCGCCGAACGCGGCTGATCGAGTCTTCGTTTAGCGTTCGTACGACGCCACGCGAACGCCAAATGAACAACCCAAGGAGCATTCCATGCGTCTCTATCGCTACACCTTCTTCTTCGCCGCCATCTGCATCGCCGCGGTTCTCGGCTGCGTTGCCAACTCGGACGAACGGCAATCTACCGCCGCGCAAGATAGCGGCGAAAAAAAGGAAGTGAAGCCCGCCGAGACCAAGAAGGTCGAGATGGGTAAGCAGAAAAACATCATCCTGGAGATCCAGGGCGACAAACGCCGCGTGCTGATCAAATCCGAAGTGTGCTTGCGTGAAGGGCTGCTCGAACAACTGCTGACGAAGAAGGGGACCAAGACGCATGAAGCGGTCTTGGTCGCCGACATCGACGGCCGTGATCTGCATCTGGCGCTGACGCTCGCCGGCGCCGAACCGGGCAAGGTCGTGCAGTTTCGGCCGAAATTGGTTCCGCCGTCGGGCACGGCGATCAAGATCACGCTGGAGTATGAAGCCAAAGGGAAGACCGTCCGCGTGCCGGCCCAGCAGTGGATTCGCAACCTGAAGTCGAAAAAGGATTTCCCAACTGATTGGGTCTTCGCAGGAAGCACCTTGTTTCCCGACCCGCAAAATCCCAAGGCGCTGCCGTTTTACGGGGCGAATCATGGCGACATGATCTGCGTGGTCAACTTCGAGACTTCGCTTCTGGATGTGCCATTCCTCAACACCAAGGACAATGACGATTTGGTCTACGAAGCCAACACCGAGCGTATTCCCGCCCTGAAAACGCCGGTGACGCTGATACTCGAACCGGTAATCGACAAGAAGAAATAGAACCGCGTGCGTTTTACGTCTGTACAGCATGAGATGAAAGCTGGTTCAGGTGATTTTTCTCTGGCTTTTTCCCTAACGCGGGCTTCGCCCGCAACCCTTGGATAGTGAAAACAGGCATCCAACTTCCGAAAATGATTGTTACCAGCAGTCATTCCGAAAGCGGATGCCATGAAAACAGTATGCTCTTTCGTCGCCAAGTTTGCCAGTCTGA
>SYHD01000311.1 GCA_005799265.1 Planctomycetia bacterium
CACATGCTCTCGACCTCGGCGTTCAACGCCCTGTTGAAGACGCTTGAAGAGCCTCCCGCCCACGTCAAGTTCATCTTCGCAACCACCGAGGTGCAGAAAGTCCCGATCACGATCCTGTCGCGCTGCCAGCGCTTCGATTTCGGCGGCATCAGTATCCCACGCATTCTCGATCGACTCAAGGGAATCGTCGCTTCTGAAGGCATGAAGGCCGACGACGAAGCTCTGGAGACGATCGCACGCCGCGCCGGCGGCTCGATGCGCGACGCGCAATCCCTGCTCGATCAACTGCTCGCCTTCAGCGGCCAAAAGCTCACCGTCGACACCGTCCACCAGTTGCTCGGCACCGCCCACGAGGAACGTGTCATGGGCCTGGCGGAAGCGGCGCTGGCGAAGGATCCGAAGAATGTCCTCGAACTCCTGAACGACATCGTCAATCAAGGCCAGCAGCTCGGCGAACTACTCGAACAATTAATCGAATACTGGCGCGATCTGATGGTCGTCAACAGCGCCGGCTTGGCGGGACAGGACGTCAGCGTGTCCAACGCTCGCAAGCCGATGCTCGAACAGCACGCCAAGCGTGCGACTCTCGATACGATTCTCGCGGGCATGGACATCCTCGTGACCGCGAAATCGCGCATGCGCTTCAGCAGTCATACCCGGCCGATTCTGGAGATGGCGCTGGTCCGTCTCTGTCATCTGGAAGATCTTTTGTCGATCTCACAAATCGCCCAATGGCTTGCCAAGGACGGTGTCGCTACTGCCTCCCGGCCTGTGTCTTCTGCTCCAGCTGGGATTTCCGTAGCAGTGGAAAAAAAAAAGCTAAGCCCTGATCCAGACGTCGTTTCGGGTGCGACCAGATTCGATTTCAATGAAGAATCCATTGCCGACATTTGGCAACAACTTCTTATTAAATCAGGATTTGCGGCACAATCTGACCTCCGAAAGGCATCGTCCACAGCAATTTCTGGGCCAAACTCGCTAGCAATTCGCGTTCCCCGGAGGTATAATACCCCGGCCAGCGTGTTCGGCGACCCCGCCAAGCTCGCCAAGGTCGAGGAAGTCCTCCGCGGCATCGTAGCGCAGCCTTGCTCGATCCGTGTCGAATGGATCGACGAAACGCCCCACACCCCAGGTGCCGCCGGGAAATCGTCGGCAGCGCAGGCGATGGGCCAACAACGGCAGCAGCGTTCCGAGTTGATGCAGATCCCGCTCGTCAAAAGTGCCGCCGACGTGCTCGGCGCACAGATTGTCCGGGTCGATGAGGGTTTTGGCCCCGCAGCCAAGGCCGCTGCCACCGACACCGAGGAATCCCCTGAGGAGGCGTGAGCCATGTTCGAGAAACTCGGCCAGATTGCCAGTATGATGAAGAACCTCCCCAAGATGCAGGAGGAGATGAACAAGCTCCAGGGCCGCATCGCCCAAATCACCGCCGAGGGGAGCGCGGGGGGCGGCATGGTCAAGGCGAAAGTCAACGGCCAAATGGAGGTCGTCGCCTGCGTCATCAGCGACGAGGCTATGAAGATGAACGACAAGGAACTGCTTGAAGACCTGGTGCGTGCGGCCATCAATCAAGCGATTCAAAAGGCGAGGGAGACCGTGGCGGAGGAAACAGCAAAGATGGCGGGAGGACTCGGTTTCGCCATGCCGCCGGGGTTTCAATTGCCGGGGTGAGTTGTTTAGCCGGCGATCGCCGATCGGCGCGGCTCGGCGTCCACGGCGATCGGCGATCGCCGGCTAAACGGGAGAGGGTCCAAAATGCAACCGACCGGAGCGATTGCCCGAATGCTCGATGAACTCGGCAAGCTGCCCGGCATCGGCCCGAAGTCGGCGGAGCGGATCACGCACTTTCTCCTTTCGACCGATGCCAAGGACGTACTCGCCCTCGCCGACGCGCTGCGGGACATCGTACAGAAGGTGCATCCGTGTCGGCAGTGTTTCAATCTGACCGAGGCGGACCTGTGCAACATCTGCACGGACGTCAGGCGCGATCCATCGGTGATCTGCGTCGTCGAACAGGCGCGCGACTTGGCCTCCTTTGAACGGGCGGGAACCTATCGCGGCGTTTATCACGTTTTGCAAGGACGATTGGCCCCGCTGGATGGTATCGGACCGGAAAAGCTGACGATTGACGCCCTCGTACACCGTGTCAGTCAAGGCGGCGTCAAAGAGGTCATCATGGCCACGAACCCGACGCTTGAAGGCGACGGCACTGCCCTGTACGTGTCCAACCTCCTGGCAGGCGCGGCCGTCAAGATGACACGCCTTGCACGCGGGTTGCCCTCCGGCTCGGTTCTCGAATTCGCCAACACGCAAATGCTCGCCGACGCGCTTGAGGGGCGACGGGCGTTTTGAGCCGCTTGCGGCTTAGCGTTCACGCGGCGCCATGCGAACGCTAGACAAATACGGAGAGTGCGATGCAACTGAACCTCGGCACCCACATGGGACTGGCCCAGCAGCAGATCATCTCGCCGCGGATGATCCAGTCGATGGAGATTCTGCAGCTCCCCGTCATGGCGTTGCAAGAGCGCATCGAGCATGAACTGCAAGAGAACCCGGTCCTGGAATTGCGCGAGCCTGGCAGCGACGACGAAGGCTATCCCAACACGCCGGAGCTCGGCGCCGAAGTCGATCCCCCCGAAGCCCCCGAGGCGATAGTCGAGAAGCCCGAAGAAGAGTTGGTGATCGACGCCAAGAGCGCCACGGAAGACTTCGAACGCATGGAGTCGCTCAACGAGGATTGGTCCGACTACTTCAACGAGGATTCACGCCCCTCCGCCAACCGCATTTCCGAGGAAATGGACAGGAAGCACGACGCCATGGCGAACATGGCCGACCGCCCGCAGTCCTTGCAGAATTATCTCGAAGAACAGCTCCCCTATCTCGAATTGGAGCCAGGCGAACTCGCGCTGGTCGAATACCTGATCTCCCATCTCGACGATCGCGGCTACCTGGGCTATTTCGATCAGGACCACCGCGCCTACGTCAGTCTCACGCTCGAAGAACTCGCCCAGGAAATCGGCGGCGACGTCACCGTCGGGCAACTTCAGGACGCTCTGGAATATCTGCAAGAACTCGATCCTCCCGGCGTCGGCGCACGCGACACCAAGGAATGCCTGCTGCTCCAAGTCACTCCCGAAACGCCGCATCAAGACTTCGTGCGCACGCTCATCGCCAACCACCTGGAGGACATCCAGCACAATCGGCTGCCGATCATTCAGAAACGCACGGGCTACGACCTCCACACGATCACCGATGCGATCGAGGTTCTGAAGCATCTGAACCCCCGGCCCGCATCGCAATTCACCGCGAAGAACGTGCAGTATGTCGTGCCGGACATTATTATCGAAAAGAACGAGGAGGGCACGTTCGACATCAAGCTCGTCGATGACTGGACGCCGAACATCTACATCAGCCGCAAGCATTTCGAGATGCTGCGCGACAAGAACCTCGACGCCAAATCGCGTGAGTGGATGCAGCGCAAGATCCAGTCGGCGAAATGGCTGATCGACGCCATCGAGCAACGGCGTTCGACGTTGAAGAAAGTCACTAAAGCGATCATCGAGCATCAGCGGGCGTTTCTCGACAAGGGCCCGGAGTTCATTGAACCCTTGAAGATGCAGCAAATCGCCGAGCTTGTGGGCGTCCACGTGACGACGGTGAGCCGGGCCGTCGACGACAAATGGATCCAAACGCCGCGCGGCGTCTTCCCGCTCAAGCGTTTCTTCGGCGGCGGCACGCAGACGACGACGGGCGAAGAGGTCGCCTGGGAGACGATCAAGCAAAAATTGCTCGACGTCATCGGCGCCGAGGACAAGACAAACCCGCTCTCGGACGAGGACCTGGTGACGAAGCTGTCGGAATCGGGCTACCCGGTGGCGCGCCGGACCGTCACGAAGTATCGCAAGGCTCTGGGCATCGATTCGTCGCGGCAGCGCAAGGTATGGACGGAGTAAGGGCGCGTCTGCTTGACACGCCAATCGGGCGCGACGATAATCATTTGTACGATGGCACGCAAACCGCTGTATTTTTTGGCCTTCGATTCCGACACCGTTGAACATTTGCGGGTGATTGACACCAAGTATCACTCATTGATCCGCAAGACTATCCGAGACCAACTGCAGTTCGAACCTGAGACCGAAACCAGGAATCGCAAGCCTCTCAAACGACCCACCAAATTGGGCGCGACCTGGGAGCTTCGATTTGGACCTAATAATCGTTTCCGCGTCCTTTATGCAGTTGACCGTGAGAATCGCAAAGTGCAGATCCTGGCCATTGGCACCAAGGAAAACAACCAGCTTCTTTTCGGAGGCAAGGAGATCGAGCTATGAAATCCGCATCAGTGGCCGACGTGAGTACGCACTTCAGTGTTTATCTGGAGGCCAGCGAAAAGGGTCCCATCGTGGTAACTCGCAATGGCAAGCCCGCTGCCGTGCTATTGGCGGTGACCGACGAAGACGAATTGGAGCGTCTCTTGATGGCCCACTCGCCTCAATTGCAAGCGATTCTCGACGCCGCCGGCAAGCGATTCCAGAACGGCGAGGGGATTCCGGAGGAGGAATTCTGGGAAAAGGTAGAAGCGAATTCCAGGAAACGCCGCAAACGCAAAACGACCGCATGAGAGGTGCCCCATGAAAGCGATCAAAGGCAAGTACCGCGACGGTAGAGTATTTCTTGCCGATAAGCCGGATTAGCCGGACGGCACGGAAGTCATCGTCAAGTTAGCGACCGTTCCTACAAGCGATGAACGACCAACAGACCCTGATTACAAGCATGAAGCTGACGTGCCACTATTCCTTGTCCCGAAATCGAAAACTAGCGATGGCCAACCATGAGTAGCAGCGTTGCAATAAAACGGGCGGTTCGGGAACGCGATAATCAGAGATGCACCGCGTGTGCAATGACCGCACGGGAGCATAAACGACGATATGGTCGAACGCTCGAAGTTCATCGAACGGAGGCGGGTCCTTATCGGCTTGACAAATGCAAAACACTCTGCCGTCTATGTCATAAGGCTCGACATAGTTTCAAATGTAAGATCAGGAAACGCGATGGGTATGTTTGTACCGAATGTGGGATTACAAATCGGGAGCATCTTCGCGTCTGTCACGAACATCTGTCTGTCCATAGTGATCGGGCCGTACAACGCGGTGATAGTGATTTAGCCGGACAATGCGCCGAACCTGAACTGAAGCGATTGGGAATGAAGCAATGCTACACCCTTTGCGACTTTTGTCACTTGGCGAAACATAGTATAAGTGCGGAAGTGCTGCGACGAGACAAGTTCATGTGCCGCAAATGCAAGAAGCGGCCCAGGAATTGGCGACGTTGGTATCAAGCCTTGACGGTGCATCGGCTCAGCGGTTGTTTTGATGAGAGATTGCGCGAAAGTGGAGACGCTAGCGAGTTTGTTACCCTGTGTCACTCATGTCACGACTTGGCTCATCCAGATCGATTTGGCGAGTATGTGCGCCTCGGGTTTGAATGCGACCTGCCAGAAATTGTTGCTAAGCACCCCAATGCATTCCAAATCACCGTGCCCGTAACGCGTAGCGAGCAACTCGGAGCATACAAACAATACCTGCGAGTAGTTAACTTTTTCATTGACTGTTTCCAAACCGATGGCCTCCCCAAGGAGGCAGAGTTAGGTGCATCTCTTCTTAGTTTGCCAAAGACATCCTTGCCGGATCCGGTTCGCCGAGAGGCTGCAATAGAAGCAATGCGCCAAATCAGTTCTGGTGTCACCACTTTGCAAAATATTCGTGAGTCGACTCCAATGACCCAGGCCCAGCGAGACGTCTTGCTTTTGAAAAAACAGAATGCGCTTATCAGATCAATCAAGAAAAGAAACTTGAAGCCGACCGTTTGGTTGTCCAAGTGGCACGGGTCCACTTCCGTAATGAGGTCGGCAGAAATCTAACTTCAACGATCCTTCGTGCGTTAGAACGTGGAGTTGAATGGTGTCTCGTGAGAACAGCATGCCCGCCAATCCCCTCGCCTCCCTCATCGACGATCTCCACCGCGAAGAAACGAAAATCCGCGCCGGCGGCGGTACGCAAGCAATCGCACGCCAGCACGACAAAGGCCGACTCACCGCGCGTGAACGCATCGCTCTCTTGGTTGACGATTTCTTCGAGCTCGGCCTGTGGGCGGCGTGGAACATGTACGCCGACTGGGGCGGTGCGCCGTGCGCGGGCGTCGTCACCGGCGTCGGCACCATCGCCAAGCGGCAGGTCATGATTATCGCCAACGACGCAACCGTCAAAGCCGGCGCGTTTTTTCCGATGACGGCGAAGAAGGTGCTGCGGGCTCAGCGCATCGCCATGGAAAATCGGCTGCCGCTCGTCTATCTCGTCGATTCGGCGGGCGTTTTTCTGCCGCTGCAAGACGAAGTGTTTCCCGACGAGGACGACTTTGGCCGCATCTTTCGCAATAACGCGGTCATCTCGGCGCTGGGCATTCCGCAATTCGCGGCGATCCTCGGCAACTGCGTCGCGGGCGGCGGCTATCTGCCGGTGCTGTGCGACAAGCTGCTGATGACCGAAGGCAGCGGCCTGTACCTGGCTGGACCGGCATTGGTGAAGGCCGCGATCGGGCAAGTCGTCAATCACGAGGACCTCGGCGGAGCCAGGATGCACGCGCAGATCTCCGGCACCATCGACTTCCGCGAGAAAGACGATCCGGCGTGCCTGGAACGGCTCAAGCGGTTGATTGAGATGCTGCCGTTTAGCCCCGCATCGCAGATGCGGGCGGATGCCCATGCCTCCGACACGGGGCTAAACATCCACCAGGTCTTCACGGGCGATCCGCGAAATGAATATGACGTGCGCGATCTGTTGCCGTTCATCCTCGACGATGGGCCGTTCGACGAATACAAGGCAGAGTTCGGCCCCACGCTCGTTTGCGGGTACGGACGATTGGGCGGCGTCGCGATCGGCGTCGTCGCGAATCAGCGGAAACGCTCGAAGACGACGCAGGGGGAGTTGCAACTCGGCGGCGTGATCTATGTCGATGCCGCCGACAAGGCCGCGCGGTTCATCATGGATTGTAATCAGTCGCGGCTGCCGTTGATCTTTCTGCAAGATGTCAACGGCTTCATGGTCGGGCGCGATTCGGAGGAAGCGGGCATCATCCGCTCGGGGGCAAAGCTCGTCAACGTCATCTCCAATAGCGTCGTGCCGAAGCTCACCGTCATCCTGGGCGGCTCGTATGGCGCGGGCAACTACGCACTGTGCGGTAAGGCGTTCGATCCGCGTTTCATCTTCGCCTGGCCGACGGCGCGTTATGCCGTCATGGGCGGCGAACAGGCGGCGGCGACGCTCCTTGACATCACCATCGGCGCGTTGACGCGCAAAGGGCACGTGCCGGATGCCGAGGAACTTACGGCCCTCAGGCAGCGCATCGAAACGAACTATCGCGAGGAAACCGACATCCGTTACGCGGCTGCCCGGCTGTGGGTGGATGCGATCATCGAGCCGGGGCAGACCCGATCGGCGCTATTGCTGGCGCTGTCGGTCGCGCTGCGGCACGATGATGGACGTGCGTTCAAGACGGGCGTGTTGCAGGTTTGATCGTTGAGCAGGCGATCGCTGATCGCCGCTGGCATGGCGTCGCACCAGCGGCGATCTGCGATCGCCGGCTAAACAAATCGTGATTTTCCACATTTCCCGACACCTGCGCTTCCATAAGTTGTTCCATATTCATGCCAGCGTTCGTTTTCGGTCGCCGCGGAGGTGTCCATTGCTGCTGTATTTTAGTGCAACGCTCTTCGTCAGTGCGACTCTGCTGTTCCTCGTGCAGCCGATGGTCGGCAAAATGATCCTGCCGCAGCTCGGCGGCACGCCTGCGGTCTGGAACACGTGCATGGTCTTCTTCCAGGCTGTCCTCCTCGTCGGCTACGGCTACACACATCTCCTGACGACGACGCAACCGACCAAACGCCAAGTGATGATCCACTGCGGCCTTTTGATCCTCCCGTTCGTACTTTTTCGGCTGCCATTTGAGCTGGGCAACTGGGAACCGCCGACCGACATCAATCCGATCTTCCATTTGATGGCGAAACTGACGCTGATGGTCGGTTTGCCCTTCATGGCTGTTTCAACGACGGCGCCGCTCTTGCAAAAATGGTTCATCCACACCGACGACCCTGCGGCGAAGGATCCGTATTTTCTTTATGGCGCGAGTAACTTCGGCAGCATGCTCGGCCTGGCCGCGTATCCGACGCTGGTCGAGCCGTGGCTGCCGGTGGCGCCGGGCGAGAACGAATCGACGATCCAGACGCAGGTCCACCTGTGGACGCTCGGCTACGCGATCTTCGTCGCGCTTGTCGTCGGCTGTGCGTACGTCGTGTGGCAAGCACTCGCGCGCAAGGGCGATACGGCGAACATACCCGCCCCAGCTCCGCTGCCGGCATCTGAACCGAAACCCGTGCCCGCTCCCGCGGCGGCGACGGCCATCACGTCATCCCCCAAACGCCGCGGCGCCAAGATCGCAACGGCCCCCGCCACCTCGACGGTTGCCTCGACTCCCGATATCACCGCCGAGAACGTTCCCAACGACGACATTACGCTCCTGCGCCGCCTGCGCTGGATCGGCCTGGCCGCAGCGCCCTCGAGTTTGATGCTCGGCGTCACGACGTACATGACGACCGACATCGCCGCAGTCGCGTTTTTCTGGATCGTGCCGCTGGCGATGTATCTGGCGACGTTCATTTTTGTTTTCGCCCGCTGGCCCTGGGTCTGGACAGGCACGCCGCACACCATCGTGATGTTCCTACAGCCGTGCGCCCTGTTGTTCCTCGTGCTCAAGCTCATCGCAAACCTGTCGCCGCCGACGTGGGCCGAGTTCCTCCTGCACCTTTGCGCCTTTTTCACGACGACGTTGATGTGCCACGGCGAACTTGCGAAGGATCGACCCAGCGTCAAGCATCTGACCGAATTTTACTTCTGGATGTCGCTCGGCGGTGTGCTTGGCGGCCTCTTCAACGCGCTCTTTTCGCCGATCGTCTTTCAGCACGGCATCTGGGAATATCCGATCGCGATGGCGTTCGCATGTTGCCTGCGCTCCAACCTTGTCGATACGCCGCAAACGCTCATTCCGGGCGATACCACTGCGGAACGGCCGACGCCGCTCGGCTGGAGTCTCGATTTCGCTGTCCCCGTCGTCATGGGCCTGATCGGTTACGGCATGGTCTATGTGGGCGACAACTACAACGACAAATTCTTCCTGCTGCGCCGCTCCTACCTGCTGGCGGTGATGGTCGTCGCCGTGCTCGCCCTTTCGTTGCGGCCACTGCGTTTCGGTCTATCGGTCGCGGCACTCTTCCTCGGCATCGGTCTCTACGATCGGCTCAACGATCAGCTTTCCTACGAAGGCCGCGGCTTCTTCGGCCTGTTGCGCGTGCGCGATCAGAATCAAGGGGTTCCGTTCATCGCAAATGAGCAAATTGCGAAACGGGAATGGAAAACCTATCGCACGCTGATTCACGGCGGCATCAATCACGGACGGCAAATCACCCGGGTGCTGGACGACAAAGCCGTTGAAGCTTGGATTGCTGAGCATGGCCACGTACGGCTGGAGGATTTCAGCAATATCAAGATCGATGAGGCACTGACGCTGCGCAAACGTCGAGAGCCGATCACCTATTTCCACGAGCGCAATGGGGTGGCCGAGATCTATTACAAATTGAGCTGGCCCAATGAGCAGCCCCCGACGGAAATTCGCAACATGACGGGGATGTCGGACTCGCGCATGGCGGCAGCGATGGTCGGGCTGGCGTGCGGGCAGGATGCCGCGCTGGCGATGGCCGCCAACACGCAATCGGAGCCGCCGTTCGCGGTGCTCGGCCTGGGGACCGGATTGCTCGCCAGTTATGCGAAGCCGTATCAGGTCGTCGATTTCTACGAGATCGATCCGCTCGTCAAGGACATGTCGATCGTAAAAGGCTACGTGCCGCCGTGGCATTCCGATCGGCACAATATGGGCAAGCTCAACGATCCGACATTCTGGTTTCTGCAAGACGCGCAGGAACGCTGGGCGAACTTGTCGGTCAAGCTGGGCGATGGCCGGCTGGTCATGAAGAACGAGAAAAATCGCGAGAAGTACTACCACATCATCTCGCTCGACGCCTTCAGCTCCGACGCGATCCCGGTGCATCTGTTGACCGAGGAAGCCGTCAAACTCTATCTCTCGAACCTCGCGGACGGCGGCGTCTTGATCTTCAACACGACCAACCGCTTCGTGCGCATCGAACCCGTGTTGTCCGGCATCGCCAAGAAACTCGATCTTGAATGTCTCTACTGTGCCGACTGGACCAGCGACTTGCACGATCATCCCGACCGCTACTCCGCGGACTGGGTGGCTCTACGCCGCAAAACGCCGGAGGGATGGTCCGGCAACGGCGGCCGACCGCTCGCGGAACGCTTGCTCGCGAAGCGCAAGCTCTTGCGCTGGAACGGCGAGCCGTACACCAATTCCCGCGGCGACGATGAGGAGCTGCGCTGGCACGAGGTTGCCCCCTTACCAGGCCCGGTGTGGACGGATGGACACTCGAATCTGCTCAAGATCATGAAGTGGAAGTAGTTGCCTTTGTTTAGCGCTCGCGGTGAAGCGCCA
>SYHD01000312.1 GCA_005799265.1 Planctomycetia bacterium
CAGATGAGGCGATCCATTGGCCGCGCTTTCTCCATGTCGCGTTTGATCTCGCTGATGGTCGTGAGCTGATCGGGTGTTTCTTCGTACGGAAATGCGGCGTCGAACTCGCGCTGCCAGTCGGAATCAGGTGGCAACGCGATGCCGGGCTTGGCTTCGCGCATGGCCTGGAGTTCGAGCATCTCACTGGCGAGGTCAAGCACCGCGGCCTGAACGCGGTCTTTCTTGTGTTGCCAGGAGACGCCGCCGAGCTTCGACAGTTCCGGATCGCTCTTGGCGCCGCCGACGTATTTCTGCACGAGGTCGATTTTTGACGCTGGAACATAGACGCGCGTGCCCCCGCCAAATTCGAGGATGAGATGCTCCTCGGTTTGTCCGTTTTTCTCCAGCAGGTGCATGCCGCGATAACGAGCAATGCCGTGGCTCAGATGGACGACGAGATCGTCCTCGATCAATTCGAGAAAGCTGTCGATGGCGCGCGATTCGAGCTGCCGGCGCGGCAATACGCTGCGCGCTTGTTCGCGATGGAAAAGCTCGTGGTCACCGAGGACGACCAGGCCGCTAAGCCCCTCTCCTTCTGGGAGAGGGGTGGAAAACACCAGCCGAAACCCCGCGTGAATGTACCCCACCACGAGCTGCAATCGCCCCGCCTGCGCGAGTTTTCCCGACGCGAAGACATCGCCAAGCCGCTTCTTCTCGGCGTCGTTGTGGCACGCGATTAAGACGACGTCGTTTGCCGCGGCGGCATCGAGTTCGTCGCGTACTTTCGTCACGTCGCCGGAAAAGCGTTCGACCGACTCCGCCCGCACTTGATACGTCGTCTCCATGCTCGCGATCGGCATCGACGACAGGCGCACGCTCGGAAACGACACGAGCTGTTTGAACACGCTTGGCACCGAAAAAAGCCCGGTTACGTCGGCGGTGCGCTCGAGGTAGTGCTTGCCCGCTTCTTCGAGATCGCCCAGTTCGATGAGTGATGTCCACGAGCGCACGGGCAGGTAATCGCACAGATTGCCGCGCTGGTCGTCGTTTAGCCACGGGTCGTAGACCCGCGCGGATCTACGACCTGCGGCTAAACTCTGGCCGACGATCTCCACCGCCTGAACCTCGCCAAGGCTACGCTGCGTCTCGGGCGAAAACTGGCGGATCGATTCGATCTCGTCGCCGACAAATTCCAGGCGATACGGCGCCTCGGCGTCAGGAGAGAAAACGTCGAGGATGCCGCCGCGCCGACTGAACTCACCGCCGATATCGACCGCTTCCATCCGCTGGAAGCCCTGTTCGAGGAGCCACGCGACGATTTGCTCGATCGGCGTATCCTGTCCGACGCGCAGCCGTTTGCGATGCGTGGCGAATTGCGTACGATTCGGCACGGGCTGGATGATTGCTTGAATGGTCGTCAGCAGCAGCTTCGGCGGCCGATCGCTTTCGAGTTGACGCAACACGCGCAGCCGTTTGCCGCCGATCTCGTCGAGCACAGTCTCGGCATTAGGCAGCGTATCCCAGGCGGGAAAGATGACCGGGCGTGTGCCGCTAAAGCTGGCGAGGTCTTCGTCCCAGGGGTCAAGATCGCGCGGATGGGCGAGAACGACGAGCAGCGTGCCGGGGACGTGCGTTCCAAGGGCGGCGGCGACGAGTGACGCGGAGGAGTGCCACGTTCCCTCGACGGTTGCGGCATGCCCGGCCTGGAGCGCCTGCAGCAGCGCAGGGAATCCCCCGGTCCCTTCGAGCCAACGAGGGAGATCTTGGAGACGGCCAGGCAACGCGACAGTTGCTGAGCCTGCGGACATGCACTCATTGTAACGTGGGAACGGCTGGAAGCGATAGAGAAGATGTATGGCTCACGACATAAACTAGCGCCGATTGCCCGCCCCCGCGACGCCGCCGAGGCCCATCAGCGAGAACATGCACCCATAGAACCCGCAGCACGCCAGTATCGACACGATCTGCAGGATCGTGGAGATCATGCCCATGATGCGGCCCGCTTGCGTCATGCCTTCGCCTTCGGGGTCCATGCGGCCGGAGCGCATCTCGGCCATGTCGGCGTTGCCCATGATCCAGGCCATGATGCCGAAGACCAGCCCGACCGGGAAAAAGCTCATGCCCAGAAGACCGGCCAGGCCGAAGGCCAAGATCATGCCGCCGCGGTGGGCCGTTCCTGAAAAGCGGTTACCGTACGAACGACGCCGCCGGCGCGGAAGGGCATCGTCGTCGTGGTCGTCATCATCATCCCTGCGGCGTTTGCCTTCATCGGCTTCGGCTTCGCGTTCCCATGTTAGCGTCTCGGACGTAGGAATCGGCGGCGGCGACGCGGGCACACCGGTGATGCCGATTGAGACTTGCTCCGTCGCTGCGGCCGTGAAGAGGTGGGTGCATTCCGGGCACTGCACCCGTTGGCCCAACAGTTCGTCGGGCACTTGCAGGTGTTTCTTGCACTCAGGGCATGCGATCAATTCCGCCATTGCGATTCGTCCACCGAAGAAAGACCGCCACGAACGGCAACGCAACCCGCGCCGTCATGTGGCAAAGTATTCACGCACTTCGTCGTCGTTGCAAGAAACCAGGATGATGACGCCCAGGACAAGATTGACGACATCCACGTTGACGATGTTGATGATGAGCATGATGCCGATACCGGTGGGCGAAGCGGTGTCGTATGCGCTGTCGCCAAGGAGAGCAGCGCCTTTCACGATGGCGAGAATACCCACGACGATGCTGTAGTAGGTGCCGGGCCAAAGGCAACAGAGGCCGCCGCTGCCGCCGCCAAAGCCGACGGCCCACAGAATCGCGTAGATCCCGCCGATCAACGACAAGACGCCCAGGTTAGTGACCTTGCTAGGTTTCTGGCCACGGCGGCGTCCCCCTGCCGATCGGCGCAGATTCGGCACCTCGTCGTAATCGTCGTCATCGTAGCGTGACCTTTCCTCTTGTTTCTCGTCCCTGGCATGTCTCGGTTCGGGTTCAGGCCGCGAGGCGCTCAACGGTTCCGTGGCCGTGGCGGCGCCGATGAACATGTGGCCGCATTCGGGACACTGCACGGTCTTGCCGAGCAACTCATCGGGAACTTGGAGCTGCTTCCTGCATTCTGAACAGGAAATCAATTGGGCCATGTTTTTACCTATTCCAATGGAGCCGTCTCCCTCCTCGAGACGAACTTCCTCGCGCGGAGCGAAAGGACAACCTTTTGGCCCAACCGCGTTTGTGCGCCACCAGGCCGCGAGCTTAGCCGGTCAAAATTCGCCAGAGCACAGGAGAAATATGAGGCCGACGCCGAGTATCAGGAACAGCGTGGCGATGATGCCGAGGATCTGCCCGGTGCGCGTCATGCTTTCGCCGGTGGGGTCCATGCGTCCTTCGCGCATCTCGCGCAGATCGTACGTGCCGAGCGCCCAGGCGACTGGGCCGAGGATGACGGGCACGACAATCGACATGCCGCCAACGAGGCTTATCAACCCGAGCGTGAGGACGATGCTGCCGCGATGGGGCGAAAAATCGCGGTCGAACGGCTGGCGCCGACGCAGATCGATGTCGTCGGCATCGTCTTCATAACGACTACGGCGACGGATCGGTTCTTCATAGTCGTCGTCAACATCACGGCGTCGCGGCTTCGCGGCGCTCTTGTCAAGCGAAACAGGCGGGACCGCCGGCGTTGAACTGACTGCCGACGACGACGCCGTGAACATATGCCGGCATTCCGGACATTGCACGGTCTGGCCCAGGAATTGCTCCGGCACTTGCAGTGTTCGCTGGCAGCCCGGACAGGTGATGATTTCCGCCATGAGCGTTCTCAATGGTGGCCTTCGGGCGCCGACAACATCGACACGCCCAGGAAGATGCAGACGCCCACGATCAATAGCGCAAAGAGCACAATTTGGATGATGACGATGACCTTCCCGATCATGCGCCCCGCGCGGGTTTGCGCTTCCCCCGAGGGATCCATGCGCCCTTCTTTCATCGCCTTCAGGTCCACGTTGCCCAGGACCCAGGCGATCGAGCCGAAAATCGGCCGCGCGATGAAGATGCTGATGATCCCCAAAGTCAAGATCAGGGTTCCCCGATGCGGCATCAAGTCCGAGCGGCGTGCCATCGGTCGATCGTCGCGCCGGTAATCATCCTGCTCGCGGTTGCGCGTCTCGCTCGAACTGCCGGCGTCTGCCATTGGCCTTGTCGGCGTGAAGAGCGGTGGCTCGGCCTGAATGCCTCCGTCGCTGAAACTCGCGAGGAACTGATGGCTGCAATCGGGGCATTGCACCAGTTGCCCGTGAAAAGTCTCCGGGACATTGAGCAATCGTTGGCAACCCGGACAGGAAATTGGTTCAGCCATGATTGACCGTCTCGAAAAAGCCTTTGGCGTTCCAGCGATTGCATGCTATCGTAACAAGCATCGGTTTTTTACGAATTTACCCGGAATCTCCAAGGAAGACAAATGGCCAGAGCGGGAAATTCGTCGCCGTCGGCATTCCTGCCCCATTTGAGTCGAAATCCCACCTGCCAACGCCTTTTTCGGAGTCTCGCATGATGATGGTAATTCGCTTCTCGCTTCGCGCCATTTTGACCGCTACCCTCCTTCTGACAACCGCATTCTCGGCACTCGCGCAGGACAAGGTGCGCATGGTCCCTGCCGACGGCGACGGCAAATTCTGGCCGCGCTGGCGCGGCCCGTCCGGCCAGGGGCTCGCTGCCGCCGGGCCCTATGTCGAAAAATGGTCCGACACCGAGAACGTCCTTTGGAAAACTGCCGTCCCCGGCCGTGGTAATTCGTCCCCTATCGTCTGGGGCCAGCAGATTTTCCTCACGACCGCTCATGACGGAGGCAAAAAACGCTCCATCCTCTGCTTCGATCGCTCCACCGGCAAACAACTCTGGGAGACCTTCGCGCCCGAAGTCCGCCCCGAAAAAGCCCAAGGCAAGAACGGCCACGCCTCCGGTACACCGACCACCGACGGCGAACGCATCTACGCTTACTTCGGAAACGCAGGCCTCCTCTGCGTCGATATGAAGGGGGAAAAAATCTGGCACGTCGGCTTCGGCATCAGCGACCCCTATCACGGCATGGCCTGTTCGCCGTTGCTTCACAAAGATCGTGTCATCATCTTTCAAGAAGGCGCCAACCCGACCGGCTTCGTCATCGCCCTCGACAAGAAAACTGGCAAGGAAGTCTGGAAGACGCCGCGCAAGGAAACCGTCAGTTGGGGTTCCCCCATCGCCATCTCCGTGGACGGCAAGGACCAGATCGTCGTGTCCAGTTCGGAAAAGGTCTACAGCTACGACGCCGAGGACGGCAAGCTCGTCTGGACCTGCAAAGGGAACAACTTCGAGGTGATCCCGACGCCCGCTGTCGGACACGACATGGTCTTCTGCTGCTCCGGCCGCGTCGGGCCCACGCTGGCGATCAAGCCGATGGGCGCCGCCGGTGATGTCACGAAATCGCACCTCGCCTGGCGCGTCGGCTCCGGCTCGCCGTTCGTGCCCAGCCCGCTCGTTTACGGCGATTATCTCTACACCGTCAATGACATCATCAGCGTCATCTCCTGCTTCGAGGCCAAGACCGGCAAGCTCCTCTGGAAAGAACGCTGCGGCAAGGAAGTGCGCGAAGGCTTTTCCTCCTCCCCCATCGGTGTCAACGGCAAGGTATTCTTCACCAATGACGACGGCCAAACCTTCGTGCTCGCCCACGGCCCCGAGTTCAAGCTGCTCGGCGTCAACGAGTTGAAGACGAAGACGCTGGCGACGCCGGCCCTGGTCGATGGCCTGTGGTACTGGCGCACGCAGACGCATTTGATGTGCATTGGCAAGAAGGAGTAGGGCTTTTACCAACGAGAACGCGATCCGTTAGCCGGACGCGCAAGCGACGGATTTATTGATGCCCATCGCTGCGCGTCCGGCTAACAGTTATTTCTCATAGCTGATGCGGCGCCAGCAAGTTCAGCGGATACACGTCGATATTACGCAAAACGCCGAAAGCGAACACAACGACGAGCACGATCACGACCGCCCATCCCTTCAGACGCAGGACGCGGATCGGCTTGCCGGTCCACACCGAGCATGCGCTGCACGCTCCGGAGTATGCGAACAGCGGCAGCGCGAGAACGAAGAGCGGGTTGTACGCGAACGCCTGCGGCAAATCGAGGCACAACAGCGCATACACGCAGCGGGTCGCGCCGCAGCCGGGGCAGTGTAGGCCCGTAAGCCAATGAAACACGCAGGGCGGATAGATGGAATACTCCGACGGCGGGAACGTGTAGAGAATGCTCGCTCCGATGGGGACGATCAGCGCGGCAAATAGCACCAGTAGGATCCGTGCGCGGCGCTGGGAGGGCGATTTGGGCGGCGTGATTTCGTTCGCGGTGGCCATGACAGAACCCAGTTTTGCCGCTTGAGGCAATACGATTGCCCTTATTTTTTTGCGGGCGGCTTGATCGCTGTCAAGAGAAACGTCGGGTTAAGCGCCTCGAATCGCAATGTCTCCAGTTGCTCGGTGCCGCGCGCGATATTGACGAGCATCGCTTGCACCGGGGAGGCGATTTCCTTAAGCGCGTGATAGACAGCGCCGAGGCCTTCGAGCGAGGCGATGTTGACGACGAGCCGACCGCCGGGCCGCATCGCCTTGAACGCCGCTTCGAGCAGCCGCGCCGCCTCTTGACGGATGCCGCCCACGAAAACGGCGTCGGGCGAGGGCAATCCGGCAAAGACGGCGGGGGCCATGCCGTGGACCGCAGTCAGGTTCTTGACGCCGAAGGTCTGGGCATTGGCGACGATGAGGTGATAGTCGGCGACGTCCAGCTCGATGGCGTAGACCATGCCGCCGGTCGCGAGTTGAGCTGCCTCGATCGCGACCGCGCCGGAGCCGGCGCCGATGTCCCACACGACGCTGCCGGGCTGCACGTCGAGCTGCGCCAATGCCAGCGCCCGCACCTCGGCCTGCGTGATCAAGCCGCTCTTGGGCCGGCTCTGGATGAAGACGTCATCGGGATTACCGAAGCGACGAAACAAGTGCGGGCTGCGCTGCTGATCGGGTCGATCGGGTTTGCGTTTGAGGATCATGACGTTGAGCGCGTCGAAGTCCATCCCCTGAATTTCGTGCAATTCGCCTTGCGTGACGCGCTCGTCCGGCGCGCCAATATTCTCGCACACAAACGCGCGGAAGTAGTCGAGGCCGCGGGCCAGAAGCTGCCGAGCAATGGTCGCGGGGTTGTCATCCTCACTCGTGAAGATGCCAACGGTGTCAGCGGTGCGGATGCGGTCGAGCACGCTTTCGAGGGAGTGCGTCGCCAGGTTGGTGAGGTACGCTTCCTCCCACGACTCCTTGACGCGCGCGAAGGCGAGTTGCATGCTGCTGACGTGCGGCCATACCTCGAAGCGTTCCTTGCCGAGCTTGTCGCACAGGTAACGCGCCACGCCGTAAAAGAGCGGATCGCCCGAGGCGACGACGACCATGCGCTTCTTGCCCAGATGCGTTTCAAGCGTCTGCACGACTTCCGGCAGGTTGGCGCCGATGGGCAATCGCTCGGCTTCCGGTTCGGGGATGAGCGAGAGCGTCTGTTCGGAGCCGAGCAGAAGATCGGCCGTCTGGATGAGTTCGCGCGGCTTTCCCGTCAGGCCGCCGAGCCCGTCGCTGCCGACGCCGATGATGTGGACTTTCGCGTCCATGGTGTTTAGCCCCGCCTCGCAGAGGCGGGCTTTGCGGTACCCAGGAATGGAACTACAAACGGCCAAACCTGCATGGCCCTGCCCTCCTTGAGCGGATTGTTTTCAACATAGCGCACGGCGCGGGCGATGTCCGCAGCGGTGTTCAAGAACACCTTCCAGCTATTCTCCGCCCACGGCGTTGGCAGCGATCCATCAGCCTCCGGCCATTGTAACAACGGGTGACGTCCATTCTCGAGCATGCGATGGCTAGCCTGGGCCTTGAGCAAACGGACCATCGTTTCGACTTCATAGCGATAGCGGCCCAGAACAAAGTGCACATGTTCCGGCATGATGGCACACGCATAGACCTCGTATTTCGACTTCTCGACCATTTCGCCGAAACCGAGTGCTATGCTGGCAATCTGATCGTCATTGAACACTACCGCTGGATATTTGAGGAGTTCTTTCGCGCGCTGACGGCGTTCGCGATCGTGAGGCCGATGGGCGAGCGAATGTCTCTCCGTTGTTTTCGTGGCGGCACCGGCGAATCGAAAGAGGTCGTAGGAGGCAACAAATTCCGACCAGGAACCACGCGGATCATTGGGGAGCCAGAAACCGTACGCGCCGAAGATGACATGATAGGCGAGGACCATGATTCGCTCCAAGTTTAGCCCCGCCTCGTAGAGGCGGGAGTGCGCAGCCCGCCTCTGCGAGGCGGGGCTAAACAATCAGCACGCTGCGGCGACGACTTTCTTCGCCGCGTCCGTCAAATCCGTGGCCGGCGTCAGGTTCAAGCCACTCTCCTGCAGAATGCGGCGGCCCTCAGCGACGTTCGTGCCTTCAAGCCGGACGACGAACGGAACCTTGGGCTGCACCTCCTTGAAGGCGGCGACGACGGCATTGGCGATCGTGTCGCACTTCATGATGCCGCCG
>SYHD01000313.1 GCA_005799265.1 Planctomycetia bacterium
ATCCTGACACACGACCCGTTCCTCATCCGACAGCCGGACGATATACTTCTTGTACATGTGACACCTCCTTGTGTGCCTGGAAGTGTCGCCGAAATCGTCAGCTGCGCCAACCCCAACATTTAGCGTGGGTCAGGCACTAGGCGGAGGGATCTGCCAGCGGCTGCCTGTGGTTGGCCGTGGTCTACTGGAAAGGACACAACGCGTAAAAAGTGACACGGGATCAGCAGATGTGTCGATCACCAATTGGGAGGCAGGCGCCAAAGCGTTTGCAGCCGCGATGGTCGAAGTCATGAAGCCCGCCGCTAAGGAGCCGACGACGCCAACGACAGCTCATCCTTCCGTCGCGATCCTGCGCGTGTTCACGAATGGGATTGCCGATGAGCGCATCGCGAAGGCTTCTCAAGTGGTAGCGGACGACAAGCTCACGGCAAATGAGAAATTGACGAAGATCGATGCTCTGATTCGCTTTCCGCCTACGGCCTCAGCGGAACAGCTTGGGCAGATGCTCGGTGTGTCGAAGCAAGCGGTGATGAAGACGGAATGGTGGCGCAAGAATCGCCGTGGCGAATCGCAGGAAGAGATCGACAAACGATTCGAGGAGCACGAGAAGCGGCGCGAGGCGCCAATCGACCGACGCCGAGTCAATCGCCAGGAGACCTCCGGCGACGATGATGACGAATAGCGGTAACTGGTTGCCGCCAAGTTACCGCTTCAAAAATCTTCCAACTTTTTCGAGCCGCTCGGTCCCATGCCGCGCGGCTCCTTTCATTTCCGCAGGTTACCGCGTTTGGTTGCCGTCACCGGATTCTGGATATACGGGTCGCGCTGCACGGCCAGCGATCGGACGGGACGTCGGATCCGCATCGCAACGGCTCGGCAACATGGGATCGGTCAATCCGTCGAACACGATCGCGAACTTTTGTGAACCAACGCTGATGAGCGCGTTGCCCATCGGCAGATCAACCATTTTACTCAGGAGACCGTATGAACCTGTCCAATCTGATGGCGCTCGTCCAGGGCAAGAAGCGTGAATTCGTGATGGACTTCCATGCTCTGGTACGGCTCGTGGCCGAGAACAAGGCGCCCGAGCCGGAGTTGATCGCCAGGGCGCTGCAAGATGCCGGCAGGACCGTGGACGACTTGCAGAAAGCCGTCGAGTTGCTCCAGCGACGGTGCCAATGGCAGCAGGCCATTGCGCAGACCGAAAGGCTGGAAGCCGAGCGCGCTGGCATCCACAAGCAGATCGCCGCAGCCAACCGCGAACTTGATCTGGCCCAAGAGCGGCACGATGAGATCGTATGGCCTCTCGAGAACAAGTTACACCAGATCGCCCAAACGGTGAGCGAGGCCGAGAGTGCCCGTCGGCAGCTTTGGGACACCTGCGTTAATCCCGAACTGCTCGATGCCATGGCCGACGTTCAGAGCGAGCGAGGCGCGCTCGTCGTGCAGCGCCAGCACCTCGGCTTGGACCACGATGAGTTGAAACGGCGTGGCCAGGCCGATCTTGAAGAGGCCGCTCACGCACGTTCTGCGGCCGATGCCCAGGCGCTCGAGAAACGGGGACAGAGTTACCTGGCGCGCGCCAAGCAGTACGAACCGGAGTTGGCCAGGCTCGGCAAGAAGCTCGCCAAGCTGGAGCAGCGCGAACAGGAAATCCGTCAGAAGATGCTGGAGCCATGAGGCGAATGGGCTCACCGAGATCTGTGGTGGGTGGATAGTCCCGCGGTTGGCCAACGGAACGCCCACGTTGGCGTCCTTGGCGACGGAGGTGGGAACGTGACGAGGAACGCGACCAACGACAAGACGCCGCGACACGCGGAATCGTGGGCGAACCGTGGCGTAGGCGGGCTACGCCTTGGCGGCGAACTTGCCGCGCTCGGTCTTGGTGAACCGGGCGTCCTTCCCCTTCGTGGCGATTTCGCCCAGGATCGCGGAGTAGAGCGTGGCGTGCGGGGTCTTGCCGCCGGGGCTGGTCCAGTATTTCTTCGCGGCCATCGCCTCGATCATCTCCTTGCAATTCATCGGCGTGCCGGCGTCGATCAGAACTTTCGCGGCAGCGTCGATCGCGCTCATTCGCTTCGCCTTGACCGCGGTCTTGGCCTTGGCGGGCTTCCCGGCCGTGGCCTTCGTGGCGGGCGTGGCGTCCGCCGGAGCGACCTTCAGCTTGGTAGTGTTCTTCTTCGCCATGATGTTTCTCCCCATACGGTGTTGCCGAATGCGGCGTCGCGGACATCGCGATGCACCGCAGGGTCAGTGACTTACCTCGCGTGCGGGGAGGGTTCAAGCGCAGCTTAACCAGAATTCTGAAGTTTTCTCTTGGAGGCCGTTTCATGAACGAAAATACGAA
Organism: Planctomycetia bacterium; assembly: GCA_005799265.1. Classification (GTDB taxonomy): domain Bacteria; phylum Planctomycetota; class Planctomycetia; order Gemmatales; family Gemmataceae; genus SIAQ01. The sequence goes on from SYHD01000313.1 coordinate 2,348, forward strand.
CCAGTACGACATTCTCTCTCCTCTTGCGCTTCGGCCGCGCGAAGCCGCGAAGGCACTCGGCATCTCGCCACGCCTTCTGTGGCAGCTAACCAAAGACGGACACATCCCCTGCGTTCGCGTCGGCGACGGCAAACGCAAGACCGTTCTCTATCCGCTGGCCGACCTGCAAGCCTGGTTGAGCCAGAAGGCGAACGCGGCGAAAGGGGGCATGAATGCCCCCCGTTGAACTGCTGATATCGAAACTGCCCGGCGCCAAGAAGTCCGGCGCCGGCTGGTCGGCCCGCTGCCCCGCCCATGACGATCAGCAGGCAAGCTTGAGCGTGTCGGCGGGCGACGACGCCACGGCGCTGGTCAAGTGCCACGCGGGTTGCGACACATCGGCGGTCCTGGCCGCCGTCGGGTTGACGCTGGCGGACCTTTTCCCTGCGAAGGCAGGTCCGACCCTTGGGCGGAATGCCAAGCCCAAGGCGATTGGACAAACCTACTCCACGGCGAAAGATGCCGTGGCCGAGCTGGAGCGGAGGCACGGAAAGAAGGCGGCGTTTTGGACCTATCTCGATGTTCACGGCGAACCCGTCGGGGTGGTGGTACGCTGGGACAAGCCAAGGGGCAAGGACATCCGCCCTGTGGCCTTGTACGCCGATGGCTGGCACATCAATGCGATGCCTGAGCCTCGCCCGTTGTATGGCCTGCCCGATCTGACGACGGCCGACCGCGTTCTCGTCGTCGAGGGCGAGAAGGCGGCGGACGCGGCACGATCCATCGGCTTCATGGCGACGACCTCGTCGGGCGGCTCCCAGGCAGCAGCCAAGACCGATTGGCGACCGCTGGCTGGCAAGAAAATCTGGATTCTGCCCGACAACGATCGGGCGGGCCGCAAGTACGCCGAGGCCGTGGCCGGCATCTTGGCCAGGTTGAAGCCGGCGCCGGTGGTTCGCATCGTCGATTTGCCGGATCTGCCCGAGCATGGCGATATCGTGGATTGGATCGATGCGCACGGCGAGTCGGCTGAACCCGAGGGTATGCGAGCAGAGATCGAGGCTTTGGCCGGTGCCGTCGAACCGTGGCGGCCTGCGGAGCCAGATGACCTCTCCTATCGGCCGTTTCCGGTCGATAGGCTGCCAGATCCGATCAAAGGCTTCGTTGACGCCGGCGCGCGGGCCATCGGCTGCGATCCGTCCTACCTGGCGCTGCCGTTGCTCGCCGCGATCGCGGCGGCAATCGGCAACACGCGACGCCTGGAGTTGAAGCGCGGCTGGTCGGCTCCGCCGATCCTCTGGGGCGCCATCGTCGGCGAAAGCGGCACGGCGAAGACGCCGGCCTTCAAGCTCGTGATGCGGCCCATTCGTGAACGCCAGCGCAAGGCCCTGGACCGTTACATGGAAGCGATGAAGGAGTTCGAGATTGAATTCGCCCGGTGGGAAAAGGACCACGCGGCCTGGAAGCGCTCGAAGAACGCAACCGGTGATCCACCATCGAGGCCGGACCCGCCCCAGGCCGTGCGGTTCGTCGTCAGCGATACCACCGTCGAAGCCCTTGCACCGATCCTGCTTGCAAACCCTCGCGGCTTGCTCTTAGCTCGCGACGAGTTAGCGGGCTGGATCGGTTCATTCGACCGCTACGCCGCCAAGGGCAAAGGTGGGGCGGACGCGGCCAACTGGCTGTCGATGTTCAACGCCGAGAGTATCATCGTAGACCGCAAGACCGGCATCCCGCGCACCATCCACGTCCCCCAAGCGGCCGTCTGCGTCAGTGGCGGTATTCAACCGGTCATCTTTCAGCGCGCTTTGAGCATCGAGCATCGCGAATCCGGCCTGGCGGCTCGCTTGCTGCTGACCTGCCCGCCCCGCAGGGCCAAGCAATGGACCGAGGCTGACATCGATCCTGGAGCGGAAGCCGAACTGGTTCATCTATTCGATCGGCTCTACGAGTTGGCGGGCACGATCGGCGACGACGGCGACGCCCGTCCGGTCTTGGTGCGCTTGTCCTCTGACGCGAAGACTGCGTGGAAGGCGTACTACAACGCCCACAACGTCGAACAAGCGGACCTGACCGGCGACATGGCGGCAGCCTGGTCGAAGCTGGAGGAGTACGCGGCCCGACTGGCGCTGGTGATCCATTTCATTCGCTGGGCGGCCAACGACCCGAACCTCGCAGATGCCGACATCGTTGATGCGACCAGCATGAACGCGGGGATTGCCTTGGCGAAGTGGTTCAAGCACGAAGCCCTGCGAGTTTACGCCATGCTGGACGAGTCAGACACGGAACGCGATGAACGCCGGCTTCTGGATTGGATGGGCCGCAAGGGCGGCCCCGTGACGACCCGCGAGGTACAGCAAGGTTGCCGCTGGCTGAAGGATCCGGGTGCCGCGGAAAAGGTTTTGGACGAGCTTGCGAAGACCGGCCGCGGCTCCTGGCAGAACTCGCCGCCGACTACAAAGGGCGGCAGGCCAGCGCGGGTGTTCGTGCCTTCTAGGCCATCCCACGTCTACGAAACCTCGGTGAAACCCGAATGAAACGGGGTTCCGTAGACGTAGACAGCGTAGACGCTCCCGAAAACACAGACGCACGGCGGCCTGTACCACGCCGGGTAATAGCCGTCAAATGTGCTGGACATATTGGCCAGTACCGCGTAGGGTCACGACCATGGCCAAGAAACGAACCAAACCGCTGACCGACCAGCTGCGACACGCCATCGATGATTGCGGCTTGACGCGATACCAGATTGCCAAGGCGACCGGCATCGACGAAAGCGCTCTGGCGAAATTCTACAACGGGCATCGCGGCCTCTCGATGGGCGCCTTGAATGCCCTGGGCGAGTTCCTGCAACTGACAATCACGCTGGGCCGCAAGCCCGGCGATAAAGGAGAGTAGATCATGGCAAGCATCGTGAATGATCCGAACGGACGGCGACGCATCCTGTTCGTAGCCCCCGACGAAAGCCGCAAGGCAATCCGTCTGGGCAAGATTGATCGCAAAAGCGCCGAAGCCATTGCCCGGCACATCGAAGCGCTTCTGGCCGCGAAGATAAGCGGGCAACCGGTGACTCGGGACACGGCGGCATGGCTGGCAAATATCGGGGTGCCGCTCCGCCAAAAGCTAGCGGCGGTTGGGCTGGCGGAAGCCCCCCATCGAGCGGCCCTTGGCGAGTACCTCGACAAATTCATCGCGAACCGCAAACCATCACTCGCACCCAATACAATTACGAATCTGGAACAGTCCAAACGCCGGTTGGTCGAGCATTTCGGCGCAGATCGGGACATGAGCGCTATCACGCCAGCGGATGCCGAGCGTTGGGCAGCAACCTTGGCCGAAAGATACGCCCCTGCAACGGCTGGTCGCACCATCAAGCGAGCGAGGCAATTCTTCAAAGCGGCCATGCGCGACAAGATCGTTTCGGAAAACGTGTTTGCCGAAGTGAAAGCCAATAGCCAGGCGAACAAAGAGCGGCAATTCCATGTCGACCGCGACGTTATCTTTCGTGTCATCGAAGCGGCCCCAGATCACGAATGGCGCCTCATTATCGCGTTGTCCAGGTTCGGCGGTTTGCGCTGCCCATCGGAACACCTGGCCCTGCGTTGGCAGGACGTCGACTGGGAACGCAACCGTTTCCGCGTCGATTCGCCAAAGACCGGCGAACGGTGGATTCCCATCTTCCCCGAGTTGCGGCCCCATTTTGAGGAGTGCTTCGAACTGGCCAAGGAGGGGGCGGCCTATGTCATCAACCGATATCGCGATGCCAACGCCAATCTCCGAACGACCTTTACGAAGATCATCAGGAAGGCCGGCGAAAAGCCCTGGCCGAAGCTGTTCCACAACCTACGGGCTTCGAGGGAGACGGAACTGGCGGCCATATTCCCGATCCACGTCGTTTGTGATTGGATTGGCAACACGGCGGCAATCGCGGCCAAACACTACCTGACGGTTCGAGAAGAAGACTACCAGCGTGCGGTCCAAGGCGGCTCAGAATCCGGCGCACGAGAGGCGCATTTTCGGGCGCAGCGGCTAGCGGCGGGGAATGGGGCGGACTCGCTCAAAACGACACAAGCCGAAAACGACACTACGTTTGTGCCACTTTCTGCTAGTCGCGACGAAAATACGACATTTCACCTAATACAGCGGGCCAAACGGTCTTCGGAAATCCAAATCAAGCCGCGCGAGACATTTCGTTGTTTGGCCCGCTTGGCCGAACCGAACCTATATGGATTGCCTCGCAGAGGAAATCCGCCAGTTGCTTACGCTCGGCGTCAATCCTCACCAATGTCGTCCAATACCTCGATGAGTCGAATGTCCATTCTATCCTGCGGCTTCATGAATGCCTTCATGGAACGCTGACTGCAATCGCTCCAGGTCGAGTGTCTCGTTCACTTCGTTGTATTCGGCGAAGACCACTTTCGGCATCTCATCGCATCCTACCTGGCTTTTTACAACGGGCGACGGCCACACCAATCGCTGGACAACTTGCCGCTCGATGGCGAGGTTCACGATCCGCCTGCCGACTGGAGCCCTGATCAAGTCGAATGCTCTGAGTCCCTTGGCGGCGTTCTGAAATCCTACTCCTGGAAGGCTGCCGCGAAGCAGCGATCCGAGTTTGCCGGCTTCGGTGGGTCGGGGAGGCGCGCCCTGCCGCGCCCACATGTCCTCTCCGTGGCGTTGTTCCTCTCCGGTCAGTCCAGTCCTGCTGCATTTCCATTGGTCAACGTCTGTTTCTCGCGACATTTCGCCGGAACTTTCGGCAGCCAAAACTCGGCCTGCCGCGACGCTTCCGTTGTGACAAGTTTCCGCACCGGACGCCCGGAGGCGGACGCCCATTCCTTCGCGGGCACAGCGGTTGCATCCGACCCGGCAACTCGCGAAACAGCGGGAAATAGGCTGTTTTGCGCATCGCCATCGCCGATTCGACGTAAGTCCAAGGCCAAACAGCGTCGTTGACCTGTCGCGTTCAGCGAGAAGTCTCGAAAAAAGGATCGAATTGTGTTGGCTTCGCACCACACACTCACTATACTCATTGACCGTACGACTCCCCTCCTCCTCTTTGCCAAGGATCATGCACCATGTTTCGACGTTTCTTCGAGATATGGAAGCGTATGTATAGAGGGGGACGACGCGCTCCCATCGTGAAGCGGCCAAAGTACCGCTCGCTCGCTTTTGATGTCCTGGAGAATCGCCTCGTGCCTGCGGGCCAATGGGCAAGCGCGGTTGTCGATTTCAGCACCGAGTACAGCGTGACCTCTTGGGCGGCGGTCCAAGCGGTCAGCGAGCCTGACACCATGACCTATGGCGACATCGCCACTGCTTGGGCCCCTTTGCCCATTAACTCAGGCGGCGAGTTCGACGCTGCTGAACACGTGACCTTAAGGTTCGCAAACCCGGTCAACGCCACCGGTGTGCTGATTCGCGAAACCTTCGGCAACGGCTTCGTCTACCAGGTCGATTTCCTTTCCATCGACGAGACCGGCACGCAGACGGTCTACACCTGGACCGGCACGGACCCCAGTCAGCCGGGGAGTCCCGTCGATTTCACCATCTCGATCCCGCAAACGGTTGTGCCTGTCAATGCGGTCAAGATTTACGTGAACATCGATCATGATCTCAGCGCGTGGGAAGAGATCGACGCAGTGCGGTTGCTCGATGGCGCCAACACCGCGCCGACCTTCATCGGCAGCGATCAAACCGTGAATGAAGACGCTCCCGCGCAGTCGATCACGGGCTGGGCCAGTTTCAACCCCGGCAGCGGCAGTTGGGAAGCGACTCAAAAAGTCAGCAACTACACGGTCAGCAACATCAGCAATGCGAGCCTGTTTTCCTCCTCGCCTTCAGTGGATGCCAACGGCACGCTGACCTACGCTTTGGTCGCGAACGCGAATGGCGTCGCCAATTTTGACGTGTTCGTAAAGGACGACGGCGGGACCTCCAACGGCGGCGTGGACACGAGCGCGGCGCAGACCTTCACGATCACGGTGAATGCGGTCAATGATGCGCCGAGTTTCACCGTCGGCGCAGATGTCACGGTGAATGAGGACAGCGGCGCTTATTCTGCTGCCTGGGCCAGCAACGTCTCGACCGGCCCGGCCAACGAGGGGCAGAGCGCGGCCTTCACCGTCTCCAATGACAATGCCAGCCTGTTCTCGGTGGCGCCGGGCATTGCCGCCGATGGCACGCTCACCTTCACGTCCGCCGCCAACGCCTTCGGCAGCGCCACGGTCACGGTGAGCCTCAGCGATGGTATGGACACAAGCACTCCTGTGACGTTCATGGTCACCATCACCGCTGTCAACTTTGCGCCGGTCATCGGGAACGTCGTGTTCGACAACACGGAGCCGAAAACCAACGACCTGCTAACCGCGCAAGTCATCGATCCCGTGGACCCGGACGACGACACAATTACGTATAATTACGTATGGACCGTCAACGGCCAAACCGTCAAGACCACAACCACGTCTGCGACAACCGACACGCTCGATCTCAGCCAAGCCGGCAACGGCAACAAGGGGGATTCGATTTTGGTGAGCGTGACGCCGAGCGACGGCATCGAAGCGGGGAGTTCGAAGTCGGCTTCGACCGTGGTCGTCAACAGCGCGCCGACCGCCGCAAGCCAGAGCTTCTCAACCAGTCACAACCAGGTTATCTATGACATCGATCTCGTCTTCGGCGCCTTTGATGCCGACGGGGATCCTGTGCAGGCTTCCATCTACGGCCCACCGAGCAACGGCGCGCTCGTGCTCAATGGCAACGGAAAATATGATTACTACCCGTCTGGAAGCTGGACCGGCACGGAAACCTTCAACGTTGTTGTCAGCGACGGGATTGCCAACGCCGAGGCGGTCACTCTGACGATTGCGGTCGACATCATCGACCTTCCAGAAGTGTCGATTTCTTCGGTTCCGGACGACTTGGCCACCGAGGGGGAAGAAGACAATGCGGGCTTTGTCGTCACTCGTACTGGCGATGCCGGCAACTCGTTGACGGTGAATCTCGCTTTCTCCGGTACGGCAACCATGGAGGGGACATCACTCACGGAAAGTGGAGACTACGGGCTTCTCGTCGGTGGTGTATACCTGAGTTCGTCCGTCACATTCGAGCCGGGGCAAAGCTCGGTAACAGTTACTTTTGCCGGTTACGACGACGATCAAGTGGAGGAATCCGAGGAGGCCCTCCTTAGCATAGCCGGCTCCGGCGGCGGCACCTATCAGATTGCCGCCAACAATTACGCCACAATCAGCATTGCCGATACCACTGCATGGGACGACGGCGCCAAGAAGCTCAAGCACGTGCCCATCTTGCTGCAGCGTCTGACCATCAACGTCAAAGACAATGACTTCGACCACAAAGTCAATGCGACCGTAACACTGACGGCAGGCCGGCAATACAATTTTGCGGCTTATGGAACCGCGAAAATCGGCCTGGGCGCGAACGACGACGTTGACCCCGACTGGGCTTCGTGGAATCCCCCGGCCGACGGCGGCCCGTTTAAGTACATGGCCTTGGACGCCACTCCGACAAACGATCCCATTGACCTCAACATCGGCCTGAAGGCTGTGGGCCTATGGTCGGCCACCGACCCTGGACCATTTTGGGGCGACTACAACGTGAAGCACGAATACTCAGCCACCTTAACGCCGGGCACTGACAGGATTCCCGCTTTTTACTTCCAGGACATTCCGGAAGGTTACGCCGGCAACTCCGGCACCCTGACCGTGGAAATCGGCCAACGAGCACCCTTCGGGACGATGCCGCCACCGCGCGATGACAACCCCAATCCCCCGGCGGCCACCGCGACGAATTTGACAGTCGCCATCGTCACCGGGGCACCCGCTGAACGAACAAGTTGGTCGGACTCCGCGCGCACATATCAGCTGATTGGCCCCAACGCCTACATCTATAACACGATCACGAACCTCCAAGGCCTGGCGAACGCTCTCTCCATTTTCCCCAACGGCAGCATCGGCACTCTTGTTTTTGGCGGGCACGGCGCGGGCGGCGATATCGGCGTCCAGATCGCGAACGGCAGCACGTTTGCGCCGGATGGCACATCCGGCCAGTACCTCAGTTATACAAACCTGCAAAATCTGGCCGATAACAACGCCGCGCAATTCCACGCGATCGCCGACAAGATCAAATTCAGCGGGACGGTGCGTTTCGAAGCGTGTGGCACATACAGTGAGGGCAGGACAGCGAACGCGCTTGCGCTGGCGAGTTTGCTGAACGCCGTTGTCGAATATTCAGACGGCCTCGCCTATGGCTGGGGCCAGGGAACTTGGGTCACTGCAGATCCTACTTGAAAAGGGCTTGATCATGTCATGCACATCCCATTGGTTTGCGGCTTTTTGCCTGGGCGCTAGCTGCGGCGCGGCGGACCCTTACCAGGACGCCATCAAGGAATTGACGAAAAAGGGCTGCCGCTTCCACTACGAAGCGAGCGTCGGCTTTGTGCAAGTGGATTTCCCACTCAACTTCATCAGCAAGGTGCCGAACGGCAACGATGACGACATGAAGTTGCTCAGCCAGATCACCACGCTGCGCCGTGTACTCATGGGACACGCCAACGTCACCGACGAGGGGCTAAGACATTTGGTGAAGCTCTCCGATTTGCGCGAATTCGGCATACAAAGCGACAGCATCACCGACGAAGGGTTGAGACATTTGGCTAAGGCCAAGAACCTCCGCAGCCTCGGCCTGAGGTCCGCCAAGGTCACCCACGAAGGCTGGAGGCATCTCGCTGCTCTTGACCACCTCCAAAGCCTCAATACCGACATCTCAGACGCGGGGCTCAACGAATTACCGCGATTTAAAGCGCTGAAGGAAGTCGGATTTTTCCGCGCAAGGATTACGGATGCCGGGATGGCGAGCCTGGCCCAGGTCAAAAGTTTGGAGAAAGCGTGGCTCAATAAGACGGGGATAACAGATGAAGGCCTGAAAAGGCTCGATGGCGCCAAAACCCTCAAATGGCTTTACATCGGCGAAACCAAAGTGACGGACGCCGGTCTGCCCGGGCTCCTGTCCCTTGAGAACCTGGAACTCCTTAGCCTCGGCCAGACGGACGTCTCCGACGAAGGGCTGGCAACGGTCGCAAAGATTGGTTCGCTGCGCGATCTCCGTTTGACCGCAACAAGAATCACGGATCGCGGCTTGAAATCGCTCGTGGCTCTGAAGAACCTCGAATCGCTTTACATTGAGAATACGTCGGTGTCGGACGCCGGGTTTGCCCACATCAAGGCGATGCCCTCACTGAAACTCGTAGACCTTTCCTTCACCAAGATAACAAAAACGGGTGTAGAGCAACTTCAGAAGGACATGCCCAAATGCCGCGTCATGGTTACCTTTCAATCCAACTGATCCGCCAAGGCGCGCACTTCGCGGCGCTCCGGGGATTCCGGGATTCCGTGGACACCATACTTAATTAGCGCCGGGCACCTCCAGTTGTTCCCCTCATTGTCGATTCTCGTCGCTGCTGACTGGACTTTCACCGGACCTTCGCCTGCTCAAAACCGTGTTTTCCGTTGCGACAAGTTTTCGCACCGGACGGGGGTCGTCACAAAAGCTCAAACCGATCCAAGCCGAAAAGTAGCGAATCACAGTTCGCATTACTAGTTCCGATCTCGATTTCACATGGAGATCCTCTGGACGCGGCGATTACCAGCCTTGAATCTGTTCCAGCAACGTTTTTCAGGAACTCAATTGCTGAGCAGTTGTCAAAAGGTACTACTTCCTTTGGGTAAGTACGCTCGGTCAAACGCGGATCCGTAAAGAACCGAACCACCCGCGGAGGCGTCAACAGTTGTGACATTGAACCAGTGATCAGTTCTTTCGTAATCAGAAAATCGGGGCCTGCGCCGCCTTTCCAACGGCCCTCTTCTGGGTAGACACCAATATCCAAACTAAATGCCTCGTTATCGTCCGAGACGCAATGAGCTTGGGCGGTCAAAAAAATTCGGCCCCTGTGAATTGAAAAAATCAGGTCCAACAGCAAATTAGGACGATTTGGAGTTATCACGCCCTTAAGATCCCACCACTCTGATTCAATAATCGTGCGAAGAAGTATTAGTTTGTCCACATCGGCCATTCTTACACTCCTATTAGTTAAAGTGAATCGTTTCATGTGGGGTGTTGCCGTGGGCAGGGATTTCGATCCGCCACGTCCCGTCCCTAGCCTGGCGAAGCCGCTGACCATTGGGACCAACAAGTTGGCCCCCTTCCGGACGGTTGTTACCACCAGTGAGTCGGTCGAACAAACGTCGTGCTTCTGCCTCACCGCCCCGAAGATTTGTGTTCACCCGATGGCCGTCCCAATTTGGATTATCGCCCAAAAACGGCCCCTGTTCTTCCGGGACGCGACGAGGACCACCACCGGGTTGATGGCCGAGTTCGTTGATAGTCATCATCAGGCGAATATCGCCCACGACGAGGACAATATCCTGGACTACCGTGACGGCGCCGGCGACTACGACAACTACTGAGCCAACGGCTGCGGCGCCCATCGGGAGTGCCAGCGTGCCTCCACTTACCACCGCCACGCCGCCTTCCGCCGGAATGCTGCCTACGCCGCCGACGATCTCGGCGAGACCGACTGCTATGCCAATGACGTGCCCAGTCGTTCTGCCCGCAACACCAGACCAGGTATCCGGCTGCGGCGGAGAGAAGTAAAGTGGACTGAAGGGAAGAATGCCTTCGAGAAGGCCCGCCCCCAGATGCCCAAGAAAATCGTCGACGGGGTCCGGCATAACCCCTCGGCCAAAGCCGGGTTGCGGCGGCTGTTGTGGCACCGGCAACAATATCTGGGCAAATAGCTGGCCACCTTGTCCTGGGGGAGCTGCCGGTTGCTCGGGCGCAGCTTGAACCGGTTGCTGCGGCGGCGGCATCGGATCAAACGGCGGCAGCTCGGCGTTCGCAGCTCGCACTGGCGGGGGTTGCATGAAGATCTGGCCCAACCCCGGAGCGGGCGGCACGCCAATCGCATTGCCATTGATATTCTGCGCCGGCAAGACCGCGTTATCAATCTGCTGGGCGAATTCGCGCGCGGCACGCGCCGCGTCCCCATTGCCACGAATGCCGCCGCCGGGATTGTTTCCCACTTGCGCATTCGGCGCGACCTGCGGCAAAATTTGCCGATTCCCCTGAACGGGAATCAGCAAATCGCCATCAATGGGAGCTGGCATCACAACACCGTTGACGATGTTCGTCAGAATCTCGACCCCCGGGACGATCAGCGTCACCGGCGGAAACTCGAACCGGATCGTGAGCGTCGGCCCCGGCATAATGAACGCGAACACCGGGCCTTGCAAGTCCACAGGCACACCCTGGAAGTAACCGGAAATCGTGGTGGTGTCCTCGTCGTGCGAGGTCCACGAATCCGTCGACGCATCCGAGCCGGTCGCGGTGTAGGCGTAGCCGCCGCTTTGGTCATTGGTCCAGGCGGCGCTGATGCCACTGCCTTCGAGGTGGTACTGCGCATCGCCCCAGGTGTGGCCCGTGCTGACGTAGGGGTCGGTGCTTGCGGTGTCGTAATGATACTCGCTGTAGGTGTCCCACTCGCTCGATGTGTCGGAGACGTAGCTGGCGAGGGAAAGCACGCCGATGTCGACCGTGCCGGCCTGGTGGTTATACGTGGACGACGAGCTGGTCCAGTTGGTGAACCTGGAGTGGCTGTAGTCCGTGCCGGTGGCACTCCAGTCTTGGTGGGACGTGCTGGCCGAGTCGGATTCGCTAGTGCTGCTGTAGCTCGACAGGCTCAGGCCGTCTGTCGGATCATATGTCCCTTCGGCGTGCAGGGTGAAAGTGGCCGACGACTCAGAATCACTTTGGTAGCTGGACGTGTATGCGTAACTTTCGTCGCCATAGTCGCCGTCGCTGTCGGAATGGTCGTCGGTGCTCGTGGCGGCATTCTCGCCGTAGAGGTAGCAGGACAGCGAGAAGCCGGTGGCACTTTCGTAGGTGCCTTCCTCATGTAGATCGGTGGTACGATCGTACTCGGAATGACTGGTGGAATTGTAATGCGTATGGCTCGCGTACGATCCGGACGTGTAGGTCGAGGCCGACTCGGAGGAGCCATCCGTCGTAGAATTCGTGGACGAATCGGCGTCGAAGGTGTAAGTGGTCAGGTCGAATGCGCCGCCCTCATAGGTGCCGGCCTCGTGGAGCGTGCTGGCGCTTTCAAAGGTTTGGTCGTTGGTAGATGTCGATGCGGAGGAATTGGTGGAATCGCCCGAGCCGTAGCTGCTGGAACTGTGGCTTTCCTGGTGAGCCGTGTAGCTCAGGCTCGACGTTTGGTCGTGCGTATAGGTCGTGAGGGTGAGACCGTCGGTGGGGTTGTAGGTTCCCTCGCCAAAGACGTGCGATTCAGTGGCGCCTTCCTCGTCGCGCGAGGAGCTGGAATCGGAGTCGGTGTTGGCGTCGGAGTACGAGTAGCTGCTCGACTGGGTCAGGACATAGCTCGTGGCCGAATCGGTTGTCGAGGTGTACTCGGTCAGGTCGAGGCCGGTGTAGTAGTCGAAGGCGCCCGCGGTGTGAAGCTGCATGGTGGATATCGAATCATCGACTCGGTTCGAGGACGCAAAGTTGGCGCTGTCATAGGAGGCGCTGCTGTGGGTCGACGTTGAAGCGCTGTCCTGGGTCGTAGTAATTTGTTCGTCGGTCGCTTCGTCATAGACGTAACAACTCAGGTCGATTTCATAGTTGATGGATGTGCCTTCTTCGTGCAAGTAAGTCGTGCGATGGCGGGTGTCCTCGTAGGTCGTGCTCGTCAGGCTGCTCGACGCGTTTTCCGAATCGGACGAGGCGGCCGTGTCTATCCACTGATTGTCGTAGGCATACGTCTGCGCCGACTGGGTGTCGAGCGTGTAGCTGCTGAAATTGTAGGCGCCCTCGGAATACGTTCCGGCCTGATGGAGGACCGTGACGGTGACGGTCGCATCGGAGGTGTCGGTCGTCGTTTCGTGCGACCAGCTGCTGTCGGTGCTCGTCCATTCGATGAGGTTGGTCGTGCTCTCGACGAACTGATGGGTGGCGCCAGCGGTTTCGTCATAGAGGTAGCACGACAGATTGAGCCCGGTCGAGCCGTAGGTCCCTTCGGTGTGGAGGTCGGTGGTCGTTTCGAGAGCGTCATACTGGACCGTGGACGCCGTAGTCGTTTGCACATATTCGGCGTACGGGGTGTATGTGGATGCCGATACGTTCGCGACCTCTGTTTCCAAGGTGACGGCAGTCGTATGATCGTAGACGTAGCACGACAAATTGAAGGCGCCCGCGGCGTACGTGCCTGCTTCGTGCAGATCGGACGCGACATAGCTCGTCTGATCCACAGTTGTCGTGGTTTGTGAGGTGGAGCCGGTCGTGGCGGTCGCCTGAGTATTTGTGGTGGCCGTGACGCTGTGAAGATCGCTGTCGGCCGTGGACTCTTCGTCGTAAACGTAGCAATTGAGGTTCAAACCGCCACTGCCAAGAGTACCGGTGGAATGTAAGGTGGTGGCGTGCGTGCTGTTCGTGTGCGCAAGGGAATCGAAGGTCGTGCTGGTGTTATAGTCGGTGACGGAGTAGATCGACGTCGTGGCCAATTCTACCGTGAGGTTTTGCGCGGAGTTCGACGATTCGTCGAAGAGATAGCTGCTCAAGTTGAAGCCGGCATCGCCGGTGTAGGTTCCCGCTTCGTAGAGGTGAGACGTGTGATCGGAATTGGTGTCCGAGATGGTATGGGTTTGAGCACTGTCTGCGGTGGTCGCTGTCGTGGACGACGTAAAGTGCAGACTGTCGTGGGTTTCGGCGGCGCTTTCGTTGGAAGTCTTGTCATGGACGTAGCAACTCAGGTTGTACCCGCCGCTGCCGTAGGTGCCAGCTTCGTGAATGGTGCTGATCTGGTTGGACCCAGAGTCTTTGGTGAATCTGTCTTGCCCAGAGTCGGTCGAGCCGGTGTTGATGTAGCTATGCGACTGCACGCCGTCTTCGTGAGTGGTCAGCGTGAACGCCGAGCTGCTGTCGTAGACGTAGCTGGTGAGGCTGAGAACGCCCGCGTAACTTGAGCCTTCCTGGTGGAGTTCGTATTGCGATTGCGCCGATTCGTGCGATTGCTTGTTGTTGGCGCCGACAAAAAAACTCATGGCAACGGTGCCGGCGACCGCCTCATCGGAGGTATAGCTGGTCTGGCCGTTCTCATCGTAAACGTGGCACGGCAAGTCGAACACACCGTTGGCAAAGGTGCCGGCTTCATGAAGCGTCGAGTTGGTTGCGGTCAGCGAGGTGTAGCTGTACGTTACGGCCGCGCTAGAAGTGTAGGCGTTGCCGCCGAGAGTACCGGCGCCGGTGCGCGTCTCCGTCCCGGTTTCCTGGAACGTGACTGTTTGGCTGGAGGACTGGTCGCGAACGAACGAATCGAACGTGAACGCGTCTGCGGAATACTGGCCGGTAGCGTGAATTACATAGGTGGTGTTGTTGATGTCCTGTGAGCTATAGGCATTGGCGCCGTCGGCGGTAACGGTCTCTGTGCCGAAGTAACCCTGAACGGTTTCTTGTTCGATCCAGGTGCCGCCGCCCTGGCGTTGAACGTCGCGAGCGTAGGAACCGGTTTCGTCGAAGGTGACGCTGTTGAGAACGAGCGAGCCGTTCACGTACTGGCCGGCCTGTCGAGTGTGGAACGTCCGGGTGCCAACCTCATCGGCGATATAATCGTCCGTACCGGTACCGTTGGCGTCAGCGTAGGAATAGCTGTCGTGATCGTTGTAATGGTAGGTATTGGAACCGCCGTCTTCATAGACGTAGGAGTTGAGACTGAGGGCATTGTTGGCGAACGATCCGCCTTGATGGACCACTACGTTGGCATTGATTTGTTCGTGCTTGGTGTAGCTGCCGTCGGCGATGGGGAACGTTTCTTCGTGGCTGAAACCAAGCACGCTGCCTTGCACGGTGATGTCGCCCGTGCGAACGCCGGTTTCATCGTAGTTCGACGTGCTCAAGTTGATGAAAGAGAAGCCGACATCATTCAGGGTGAATTGGCCATTCGCGTACGACCCTGCCTCGTGGAGCGACTCGGAACGAGTGCCATTCCGCAAAAGTGTGTGGGTTTCGTTGCCGCCGAAGGTGTATGTGCCGCTGACGCTGCCGATCCACACGGACACACTGCCGCTGAACGAACCGTTCCAGGTGGAGCCACCGGCAGCGTTGTAGGTATAACTGCTGTTGCTCGCTTCATCGATCAAAACACACGAAAGGCTGAGGTCGCCGTTGGCGAGCGAGCCCTCCATGTGTTTGATCTTGCCTTCGAAGCCGGTGGAGTCTTCGGTCCAGGTTTCGCCTTTGTTGAAGTTGTAATTGCCGCTGACCGAAAGCGCTCCGAGGTTGAGATTGCCGGTCAGGGTGCCATTCGAGCCAGTCTGGCCATCCTTTTGGCTCGTGAAGCTGTGGGTGGACGAGGCATCGAGCACGATGCAGGAAAGACTGATTGCGCCGTTCGAATAGGCTCCCTCCTGGTGAAGAGTTCCCGAATCGAAGCTCGCATCGCTGCGAGTGTGGTTCTCGCTGACCGACATCGAGTAGTTTCCGCCAAGGCTGCCGGCGCCAAGCGGCGCGCTGCCGTTGAACGAGCCGCCGAATGTTGACGAGCCGCTGGTGGAAGAGGTCGTCGTGCCGTTGTTGGTGGTATGATAGACGACGCAGGAAAGGTGGAGATTGGTTCCGGACGCGGTCCCCGCTTCATGGAGGGCCTTGGTGGCAACGCGGGACTGATCGGAGACCCAGCTCTCGTTGCCGCTGACACTGAACGTGCCATTCGCGCTGCCGATTGGCAAATCAATGACGCCATTGATGGTGCCGGAGAAGTTATTGGACCCTGCTTCGTGATGGACAAACGTGCTCGAGCTGGTGTCGTCGAAAACGATGCTGGAAAGGTTGTAGGCGCTGTTGGCGTAGGTGCCCGCTTCATAGCGCCGATCCGTGGCATCGCCTCGCTCCGTGCGAGTGAAGGAAACGCTGCCGGTGGCGCTGAAGGTTCCGTTGAGGCCGCTGTCGCCGGCGCTAAGGTTTCCCTGAACGGTGCCGCTGAAGCTGGTGGACCCGGAACGCTGATTCGTGAAGCTGCTGGCGCTGGAGTCGTCAAACGAGACACTGGACAGGTTGAGAACGCCAACGTCGGATTGGCCTTCCTGATGAAAGACCGACGTGCTGGTTCCTTCTTCGTCAAAAGAATAGCTCTCATTGCCCGCGGCGGTGAAGGAACCGGTCAGACCGTTACCGGCGCTGCCGATGCTGCCGTTGATCGACCCGTTGTAGGTGCTCTGGCCGGATTGATGGTAATCGAACTGGGCGTGGGTCGACTCGTCGAGCGTGACGCTGGAGAGGTGCATTTCGCCGGAATAATACGAGCCACCTTGATAGACCGTGGCGATCCTATCTCCGCTGGAATTGGACGAATGCGTTTCGCTGCCGCTTACATTGAGGTTTCCGGTCGCCTGCGCGATGATGGTCCCGCTGCCGACGCCGGCGCCGGAGTAGCTGGAGTTGCCCGACTGATGTTCGTCGAATGACGAGGTAGTCGCGCTCGTGGCCACGATCGAGGTCAGGCTCATGGATCCGTTCTGATAGCTGCCCTCTTCATTCAGCGTGCGGACGCCGCTGCTCTCGATGTGCTCCGTATAAGACTCGGCCCCTGCGATGGAAAAATCGGCGACCAAGCCAATGCCTTCGCTCGTGTAGCTGCCGGAGATCGTTCCGCTGTAGCTGCTTTGCGCGGACCGATCGGTGGATGCCGAGCCGCTGCCGCTTTCGCTCAAGACGATGCAAGTCAGGTTCAACTCGTTTTCGATGTTCTGGCCTTCTTCGTGGACCGTGGCATTGAATTCGCCCTCAAAATCGCTGGCATAGGACTCGCCGCTGGACGCGGTGAAGTTGCCGTTGACGTTGGCGCCGCCGAGATTGATGTTGCCGCCGAAGGTTCCGCTGTAGCTCGATTGCCCGGAAATCTGGCTCGAATAGGTTCCCGACGAGGACTCGTCGAGTGCGATGCTGTCCAGGCTATAGACGTCATCGTCAAAGCCGCCGGCCTGGTATCGCGATTCGGAACGGGAGCCCTCGTAATCGGCGGTCTTGGTTTCGCTGCCACTTGCCGAGTAGGCGCCGTTGATGGTGGCGGTGAGGATGTTCAGATTCCCGCTCAGGCTGCCGTTCCATGTCAGGGTACTCGTACGGTGCTCTTCAAAGGTGGCGTTGGATTCCTCCGTATAAACGACGCAGCTCAGGCTGAGCGCGCCGTCGGTTCGCGAGCCTTCCTCATATGACGATTTCGAAAAATCGCCCGCTTCATCGATGGTGAAGCTTTCGCTCGTACTCCCGCCAATCGTGGCGGTGAGGCTGTTGTCGAGGAGCGTCAAGTTTCCGGTCGCACTGCCGCTCATGGCCCAGTCGCCGGAGGCGGTGTGCGTGAAGTCGATTTCCTCGGAGGTGTCGTGAACAAGGGATGAAAGATTGGTTACGCCGCCGTCGCGCGTGCCAGCCTGGTAGAAATGGTCGTGAAAGCTGCCGCTGCCGTCCAGGGCGTCCTCGCTGGATCCGGACGCCGTGAATGTGCCGTGGACATTGCCGATGCCAAAATCAAGATTGCCCGACACGGTGCCGCTGTAGCTCGTGCTCGACTCGCTCGACATGGTGCCGGCACTATCGGTCGTTTCGTCGATCACCATGCAAGAAAGATCGATGGCTCCGTCGTTGCTGGCGCCTTCTTCATGAGTATGACGGAAAGAATCTCCCTCATTTTGGCTTGTCGAGCTGCTGTCGTGGCTGACGCTGAGGTCGCCGGTCATGGACGCACCCAGCAAAGTCATCTGACCGCTGGCGGACGCGGACCAAGACAAGTGCGCCTCGGATGCAGAAGTGTAATGCAGCGTCGACGTCGAATCTTCGTTGACGGACGAAAGATCTACGTCGGCGCCCTCGGCGCTCCCCTCGTGATGTTTGGTGGACTCCGAGTCACCGAAGTCGTCGTAGGTGAATGAGTCTCCGCCATCGATATCGAATTCGCCGGCGAGGACCCCGCCCAGGTTGCCGCTGGCGTGGCCTTCGTAACGGAAGAACCTGCTGGTGTGGCTGGTGAACGATCTGGTGCTCGATACATCCGTGGTTATAGAGCTGAGGTTAAGCGGATTGTCGTCCAGCCTTGAACCGGCTCGGTAACTGGAACTGTCGCTTTGATCGTCAATATCGGTGGTAGAATCGTCGCTGCCTGTCAGCGTGAAGACGCCGCCGATCGCACCGAGACCAAGGCCAAGTTCGACCTGGCCAGCTAGCGTGGCGGTGTAAGCCGAATCGTCCGCGCTGTGGTAGCTTGAACTTTCGTGTGCTTCGTCCGTCATGACGATGCAACTCAAGTTCGTCTCCTGGCCAGCCGACGTGCCTTCCTCGTGAACCGTACTGGCGGAATCTCCATCCGTGTCGAGGGAATAGCTGGTATTGTTCTCATATTCGAATGAACCGGTGGCGGCGTTGCCAAAGAGATTGACGAAGCCGCTATGTTCGCCGTCGAGATGAGTGCTTCCGGTGGCCTGCTCCGCAAACGTGTACGACGTGCTGCTGTCGAGAACCAAGGACGAGAGATCGAGAACGCCGTCCGTGCGCGTCCCCTCGCGATGTTTGGTGAGGCTGCCGCCGCCAGAGCCATCCACGGACGAACTTTCATTGCCGGTTAAGGTGATGGTGCCGGAAAGACCAGCCAGTTCAAAATCGAGATTGGCATTGATCGTTCCGTCGTATGCCGAAGAGTTGTCCTCGTGGAACGAAAAACTGTTCGTGTTGGATTGATCCGATGAGATGGACGAGAGGTTCAAAACCGTACCATTGAACTCGCCGGATTCGTGGAGTGAGCTGGAGCCGTTGCCGCTCGATGTCGATGAGCTATTCGCGCTTCCCGAGGCGGAAAAGGTGCCGTTGGCGTTGATCAGGCGGAAGAAGTCGACTTCCCCGCTCGCCGAGCCTTCGTAGGTATAACCGCTATCCGCGGTGACGGTGAAGCTGAAGTCGGTGGTTTTGTCATAGGAGATGCACGATAGATTCAGGACGCCGGCGTCAAGGGTGCCGCTTTCGTGGCGATCGACCGTCGCTGAGCCGTCCTCGTCGCGGACGTTGCTGTCACTTCCCGCGGCGTTGAATTCGGCCATCAGGTCGGTATCGATGATATTCGCGAAATTAAATTCACCCCAAGCGGTTGCGGTCCAAGAATAGCCGGCATCCTCGTGGTTGGAGTAGGAACTCGTACTGGACTCCGTGAATTGGAACGAAGAGAGACTTAGCTCCCCTTCCGAGTAAGTGCCAGCGTGATGCAGGGCCAGCGTGCCGGAGCCGGAGGAATCGTAGGAGTTGGTGCTATGCCCATCAATGGTGAAGAGAGCTTCGCCCGTGCCGATAATGGAAAGCTCGCCTTCAAGGCTGCCTGAGAAGTTGCAACCGCCATCGTAAGTGTTCGTGAACGAGGTGGTACCGGTTTGATCGTACACGATACTGGACAAGTTGATGCCGCTCGAATCAAAGGTCCCCTCCTGATGCAGATGGCCGCTGCTGTCGCGCGACTGGAGTCTGTCGATATTTTCGCTGCCGTCGGCGTTGATGTTGGCGGCGAAATGAAGCTGATCCGGGCCGATGTGTCCTTCAATTTGGCCTTCCCACGTGGATACACCAATTTCCTGTCTCACCGCGGTAGTCGTGTTGGATTGGTCGTAGATCAGCGCACTGATGGTCAGCACGCCCTCGTAGAAGCTGGCGGTAGCGTCGAAGGTCTCCGTGAGGTCGCTGGTGACGTCATTGGTGATGGTGAGGAAACTGGTCTGGTCGTAGGTTCCATCGGCGCCGAGGAACTCGAGGTCGCCGCTGACCCGAGCGTCGATGTGGCCGGTGCGCGTCTGGCTCGTGGTCGCGCTCGACTGGACGTTAGCGGTTTCGGTGCTGGAAAAGACGATCGTGTTCAGGCCGAAGACGCCACCCGCGTACGCGCCCCACTCGGACAAATCTGACGTGCCGGCTGCAACGCGGTCAACCGTGAAACTTTCAGTACTTTCGAATTCGTAACTTCCGTTCGTGGCGATGAAGCCGCTAGCTGCGCCTGCAGCAACTATGCCGGAGCGTGTGCTGAACTCTTCAGCATGATAGACGGACGCCTCGGCGCTCGTTTCCTCGAATGCGACAGCAGCGAAGCTGAATTCCTCCGCTTCGTAGCTGCCATATTCCTCGAACAGGAAGGTCCCCCCTCCAACACGTTCGGAATCGTAGAAGCTGGAGGACTCAAATTCCGATTGGAGCGGGATGCCTGCTTCGCCCAAGACTCCAAACAAATAAAGCCCGGCCGGATCCGATTGGCCCGATTGGATCGAATTGCCAGAAGCGGTGTCGATGTAGTTGTGGGTCCCAGATTCTGCGTAAGAGATTTTACTTAGACTCAGGCCATTCGCGTCATAGGAGCCGAGTTCGGTCAGGATGAAGGTGGTCGCGCCGACCCGCGTGAAAGTGCGCGTGCCGCCGCCGGTTGCATCGCCGGTAAGGGTGTAGGAATCCACCTGCGTAAGCGTAAACGCCGACGAGCCTTCTTCGCTCACGCTCAGGTCAGTCCAGGTGACGTCTTCCATTGCCAACGTGTAATTGGCCGAGATCGCGCCCACCACGTCGTACCAGTTGAGGAAAAACCAGTGCGCGTCGGGTGCGGTATACGTCTCATCCAGCGAATATGTGTCCGTTCCGCTCTCGGTCCGCAATACGTTGTTGCCGGAATCGGTTTCCTCGTAACTGAAAGTAACGGCAACTTCTTGAAAGAAATGCGCCAGCGAAGCAGTCCATTGGCCGTTGCTCAACTCGGCGGCTTGGTCGGCATCGAAGGCTATATCGCCCGACGCGAAGAACTCGATCGTGTCGCCGTCGCCATCGGTGCCGGTAATCGAGATTTCGAAGGTGTAGTCGCCGGCGCTGAGCAGCGTGAATTCGCCCGCGGCGGTTGCGGATCCCGCTTGCAGCACGGCCAGCGGCGTTGGCGAACCGCCGAGGTCCGAACTCAACCCCCGATCGACGCTGACCGCGTTGATGTGCTCGGCCGTCCCAAGGGGGCGCGGCGACATCAAGCTAATGCTCGGCATCACGCGGCCTTCCAGGGTGTCGAAATCGAGCAGGTGCCGAAGAGAGTCAGCGAGCGGCCGACGACGAATCGGCGCCTTCGAGCGACGGATGAACCGAAGAAAGGAGTTCCAGAGTTTTTTGAACATGGCAGCCTACCGTTCAAAAAGTCGTGGACTGAAATCGTTCTGGTTTCGACAATCGAGCTGTTGGTTGCCTCTAAATCCTCAAATTCCCAAACCGGCCTGCAAGATTAATGTTTTGAAGAAAAGTGAGGCGAATGGATTCGCGTTAGAACATAATCTTCCGAAGAATCAAGCCATTGGCAAGGGCCAAGAGATTTTTTTATTTTTCAACGCAACGGTCGGCCGTTTCCGTGCTGTGATTCAGGTGGTAGATATGGTTCCTTTCCATACGGATCGCTACAACGAAGCCTAGATTATTGCCGCGAAAGAACTTTGGCGATTGCCGCAGAAATGCCAGGGATGGTTTCACCTCAATATCGATCAGAGGCATCCCATGCTTCGTTACCTTTTCGGGCCGGTTCGTCCCGCCTTCGGGGGCGGCATTCTCCTCGACGCACGTCAATCGGGAGCGTGCTGCTGCTTTCACTCCGACTCAGGCGCCGACATCCAAATTGCCTTGAACGACACTTGGGACGAGGTCAACGCGAGATTTCCGCCTGGATGGCAGCCCGATTTTGTCGTAGTGTCACTCGACTACACGTCCATTCCACGCTGCCTATGGACCCAGCCGGCACCAATCGTCGGTCTGGCGCCTGATTGGGACTTGCTCTGGCATCATTACCGCCGCCAAATGCGGGCCTGCGACCTGGTGCTTACCGACCGGGCAGGCGCCGACTATTGCCGTCACGATGGCCTGGCACACGTGGAGCCGGCAAACCTCGCCGGATGCTCGCGGCGCTTCCTCGAGACGGCCGACGACGATTCGTCGCGCGACATCGACATCCTTTTCCTCGGCAATCTGAATCCCGTCGTCCAAGGAACGCGCCACCCGCTATTAGCACGCCTTGCACGCCTGAGCGAAAAATACCGCGTGGTTATCAAGACCTCGGTGAGCGAGGAAGATTATTGGAAGATGATGTGGCGGTCGCGAATCGTCTTCAATCGAAGCCGGCACCAGACCTGCAACCGCCGCGCCTTCGAAGCCCCCGGTGCCGGCGCTCTCCTTTTCCAGGAAACGGAAAACACCGACGTTGCGCAACTGCTCCCGGACCGTGAGGGGTGCATTTTTTATCGGGACGAAAACTTGGAGGAATTACTGACGCATTATTTGACCCACGAGGACGAGCGCCAGGCCATCGCTCAAGCGGGGCGGGAACGTGCCCGCGCCTTGACGTTCGAAAACCTGTGGGCCGACGTCGTGCGCCGAATCGAAGAAAAAATGCCTGCGCTCCTCCAGGCTCGATCGCGCCGCACGCGACCGACGGAGATTGATGAACTTGCCCGGCGAAGTCAAGAGGCGCTCGTCTGTCCGGATCGCGTCGATCCGCAACTTCCGCTGGACCTGGAACAGGCCGCGCAAGACCAAACCCAGTCGGCGAGTTTGCGGGTGCTCTTGGGTCTCGTGAGGTCACGGTACGTATCTCGTGACGATTCGGCCGTCATCAGCGCGGAGAGTGCCGCATTTCATTTCCAACGGGCGTTGGAGATCGACCCAGTTCACCCGACCGCTGGGCTATTCCTGGCGGAGGCGCTCGATGCTTCAGGCCGCCGCCCCGCCGCCATCGATCAGGCCCGGCAAGCGTTGCACCTGCTTTGCAGCGAGACGAGAATCGATGCCGCATTGCTAGACGGCGGCCATTTCCCCCTCGGATTCACCGTCCTGCGCGTGGAATGGGAGCGAGCAGCGTGGCAAAACGCCGGCAACCTCGAAGGGGAGAAACGCGACAAACTTGTGCTGCTTCGCTTTCGACTCCACACCCTCCTGGCGGACTGGACTGGCGATCCGGTACACGCCTATGAAGCCTATCGCTTGCGTCCCGATCTGCCCGCCTCCTCCGCCGCGCTGGGCCTCCTGCTGCTGCGGGTGAATCACCTTCACGAAGCGATTCCCTATCTGAAGCAAACGCTCGAACGAAATCCATTTCACCGCGTCGTGGCTCGCAGCCTCTTTGCGGCTCTCGGCCAAGTCGGCGCACGCGAGGCACAGTCGCGTCTGGCGCAGGAGCGAGAGTTGTTCGCCAACACCGCGCCACAGCTGGTTCTCCGCGAGGACTGGTTCAGCAAGATTGCGGTGGAAACCTCTGCAAGAAAGGGCGCCGCGCCTTCCCTGCCGGCGACGCCGCGCCTACAGCCCCGAGTTTCACTGACAATGATTGTCCGCAATGAGGAAAACAACCTGCCTGCGTGCCTGCAAAGCGTCCGGGATTTGGTCGACGACCTCGTGGTCGTCGATACCGGCTCACAGGACCGAACCAAGGAAGCGGCCCTCTCGTTCGGCGCCCGGGTCTTTGACTTCCCCTGGATCGATCATTTTGCTGCCGCCCGCAATGAATCGCTGCGTCATGCCAATGGTGAATGGATCCTTTGGCTTGATGCCGACGACCGGCTCGACCAAGACAACCGCACGAATTTGCGTCAACTTTTCTCTTCGCTCGGTGACGAAAACGACGCTTACGCGATGAAGGTGCGCTCGGCAATGGATGAGGCACGCACCAGCTTCCGGATACTGGAACAGGTGCGCATGTTTCGCCGGCACCCAGAAATCTACTGGAAATATCGCGTTCATGAGCAGATTCTGTGGGCGGTGAGGAGACTGAACGGCGGCGTCCGCTGGGGCGATGTCGTCATCGATCATGTCGGCTATCAAGACGGTGCAGTGCGAAAATCCAAGCTTCACCGCAACATCCGACTCCTGGAGTTGGAAGCCAAGGAACAACCCGACGACGCCTTCGTGCTTTTCAATCTTGGCTGGACGACCCTCGATCTGGAGCGCCCCGTGGAGGCATTGCCGCGGTTGCAGCGGTCCCTGCTTCGTTCGGCGCCGGATTCGTCGATTCTACGCAAGCTGTATGCGCTCTTGATCCGCACGCACCGTCAACTGAACCAAGGCTCGCAGGCGGCGAAGGCATGCGCCGAAGGCCGGACGAAATTTCCCGACGATCCCGAGTTACTCTTCGAGGAAGCGATCCTCAAGAACGAAGTACGTGACCCGGCCGGCGCCGCCGATTCACTGCTTCGACTTTTGCAAATCAAGCCTGGGCGATTCTTCGCCAGCGTAGACCCGTCGCTGCGCGGTTTCAAGACGCGCCACATGCTTGGAGATCTTTATCGTGAGATGGGTAAATGGCAGGAGGCCGAACAGCAGTGGCGGCTCGCGGTCGAGGAAAATCCAACATTCGCGCCCTCCTGGATCGGCCTGGGAAATCTATGGTGCAAAGCAGGGCGCTGGGAGGACCTTGATCGCGCTCTGGCGCATCTGGATAAACATCACGCGAATGCCATCGAGACTGCAATGTTGCGTGTCCGCCGACACCTGGCCTTCAAGGAATTTTCGGTCGCGAGGCGTCTCGTCAATGACCTGATCGAGCGTGTGCCGCAAGCCATTGGCCCAAGAATCCTGTGCACTCATGTGCTATTACAGGAAGCCAAGGACTGGCCCACCGCAGAACAGGCCCTGCGCGAGGTGCTGAGGATCGACCCCAATCATCAAGAAGCCCGGAGGAATCTGCAAATCCTCCTTGCAAAGAAGCAGTCGTGACGTTCCCCTGGACAAGGAACGTCCTCGTGGCGACCGCGTGTTCGCAAGCGTTGGAAGACGAATCGCGACGCACACGGGAGTGCCTTGTCGCAGGCCATCGCTGAAATGCGGCCGCGAAGTTCTACGGATGACACACGCCCAAAGGCGGACGGGCAGGCTACTCGACCGTAGCCAGACGTTCATCGTCAGCAATCGACCGAACTGCCGCGGCGAGAAAACGTCGTCGCAGGCGGCACCTCGGTTTCCACCGATACCCGGCCTGGTCCTTGGCTCAACATCTCTCGGATCTGGGCTGGCGTATCAGGTCTAAAATCCCGGCGCGGAAATGGGATTCCTATCGTCGATCCCGCCGGCCGAACGAGTAGTCGTGGCGTCGAGTTCCCGTTGAACGAATCGCCGACATGGACCCACACTGCCTCGGGAAATCCCTTGCGGATGTCGGGCTCATCGTGGCATGCCATGCCGACCAGGATGAACAGCGGTTTCTTCCCCGTGTCCGCTCGCTTGATCGCCTCCTCTAGGTCGGTCAAGCAGCCTAGATCGCGGACGTCTTGGAACTTCTTGAAGCCAGCCGTTGCCTTGACCTTGGCATCGGACGCGGGCAATGCAGCCCGTTTGAGATTGGCCAGGGCGAGCGCCGCTTTCGCCTTGGCCGTTGCCAGATCTATATCCTGGGCGCCGGACGCGAACGCGCACGTGAGCACCATCGCCAAACTAAGGAACCATCGCATAGAGTACCTCCATCTTTCGGTTGAGCGCCAGCCGTTCCGGCGGCACGGCGCGGTTGTCGTGACGAATGAACCAGTTGAGTTTGCGGGCCGGCCAGCCTTGCACAGCCGAGAACGCCCAGGAATCCCCCTGTTGGAGCATGCCGTTGACCACGTTCGAGTCCGCATAGAATCCCGACGACGGCGGGTCGCCCGGCCCGACCGGACCCGTATGGGCGGTCGGACCCCAGGAGTTCTCGATCCGGCCGTACTCGCGCCCGTTGATCGTGGCATAGCCAATCAACGCCATGCAGTGCATCCACTGACCCGATGGCTCACAGATACCGTTGGCGTCACGTTGCATTCGGAAACCACGGTCGCTGCACACCGCGATGGCGTATCCGCTTGCCAGCGCCTTCTTTGCTTCGACCCAGGTCTTGACAAGCGTGATGTCCTTGACGGGCCGCTGCTTGGCGATTTCCTGGAGCCCTGCCGGAACACCTCGGCTTCCGAATTCGCGACAACGCAAGACGCTGTAGGTGGTCAGGTCGTAATCGCCGTGCTTTTCCCGCGAGACGATGCCCCATTTGTTCACGAATTGGGCAGCCCAGGCACCCACCGAACCGTCGCCGCGAATTTGCCCGCCGCCAACTTGGACACGCGAACCGCCGTAGGTCACCTCTTCGGCGATGTCGCGGAACTGGTCTGCGCCGCCGCCTTGCATCGCGAGCTGCGTGCCGAGCGTATACGTCACGGCGTTGTTGGTGCCGAAGGAAACGCACGAGCCGATTGATCCTTGGTCTTTCGACGGTGGCCCGCGGCCGAGGGCCTTATTGAACGAGTCCCATAGGTAAACGTGGTCCGGCAACGGGTCGGCCGCCTGGCCCGCTGGTGTGTCGGCAAACGCCTTGAACACCAGAACGTCGGCGATGGTTTTCACTGCCTCATCGTCGCGTTGCCAGCCGCAGCGCTCTTGGATCTGCGTCTCATCAAACGTAGGCAGCGGGGGAGGCGGGATCGGCGTGTCCTTCGGAAGGAGGCCGAGCGCGATCAAGGCCGTGATGACAGCAAGGCCGATCGCCCAAACAAGGTAGGCTTTCCAGTTTTTGGGAATCATCTCTGTCCTCCAAAATCAAGTAACCAACCGTTATCACCCTTGCACCTTCAACAACGCAGCCGCGATTCGACGGAAGATGTCGACCGCACGCGTTCGCGTTGGCGCATCCAATTGCGTACTTGGCTCGTCGCCGAGCACATTCACGACCTCGGCCGAAATTGCATTCCTCACGCCCACCAGTACGTCCGGGCGAATCAAGCCGGGCTGGCCGCCCTCGCCATTGGCAACCTTGCGGATGTCCTCGAGCAACATGCCGACCGTCGTGATCCCTGGTTTGGCGGCGTGATCGGCGGCCGCCTCGTAGAGTCCGATCAATGCAACCACTTGGGCCCGATTGACCGGCGTCGGTCCACCATCAGCAACGAAGGCAGCAGAAAGCTTGCTGACCAGAGGATCGACCGGCGGAAGCGGTGGATTCGGATTTGGCGGTTTGGGATTAGGCGGACTCGGACCAGGAGGCGCGTTACCAACGACCACCGTGCAAACGACGATCGGCGTCGGTTCGTCGTTGATCGATGTGTATGCTTCGACGCGATACCGACCTGGTTTGCAGGCGATGCAGCGAATCTCCTTGCCTTCTTTGAGGCTGGGCAGATCATCGAGGATCTCAAGACCCGGATCGACGGCGCGCCAGCGCACGTGCTTGCCCATCGTTTCGGCCTTGATCGTGATGAATTTCCCTGGCAGCCCTTTGACCTCCTTGGGCAGCTTGAGCGGATCGGCCGGCTGCGCGATCGTGCATGCGGCCAAGAGTAGAAACGCGGCGTTCATTTTTTCCCCTTTGCGAATGCGTTGAACGTGTCCGTTAGGGCCTCGACGGCGATCAACAGCCGAACCAGGTCGGTCTGGACTTGCTGATCCTGCACCTTTTCCGCCCGGCCCCACATCTCGGCGAGGTCTTGATCGGTCAGCGGCGGTGGCTTGACCGTGCCTTCGCCGCTGACCTGCATGTCTGGCAACGGAAAACTCAGCATGGACGGTTCCTCCTGGTGAATGAGCAATCAGCGGCGACGTTACGCCGCCGGTTGCGTGAGCGTCAGGCTCGACATCGCGCAGGTGCCGCCGGCGATGAACGACACGGAATCGAAGTTGATGTCGGCGCCCGAGGTGCCGCACGAACCCTGGAAGACCGTGACGCCGTTGGAGTCCTTGGCGCGGAAGTGGCCGGCGGTCCCCGTGGCGGCGATGTTCGTGTCGCTGGTAATGGCGTTGGCCGTTGCCGTGCCGCCGGAGGCTGAGCCGAACGCGGGATCGGACATCGGCAGCGTCGCCAGGACTGTTCCCGAATCCGGGTCGGTCGAGTTGGTCGGCGCGGCGCCGGTGCGGATGGTAATGTTGGCGTTGGCCGAGCCGCCGTCGAGAAGGCCGGCTACGGCGGTGACACACGCGTTACGAGCGGAATCGGAGATCTTCATGGTAATCCTCTCATGGTTTGAGGTCCTGAGCCCAGCCCTCGGCTAGAGCTCGCTTTCAATCGTGTAAACAAGCTGCACCGTGTGCTGCTGGCCGTTGGCCGTCATGGCTACGGGAGTGTCGTACTTCTTCGCCCCGACCAGGCGTCCGGCGTAATCGAGAATGAAGTAGCCGTAGACCGTGTTGCCGATGGCGCCGTTTTTGATCCAGACGGTCTGATTCGCTGGAATCCTGATCTGATTGCTATTGAGAACGTCGGACTGCCAGCCGAGGCCAACAGCTCCATAGCCGCTGAAATCGGCCTCCACACCGAGGCCGGTGTATGTGGACGCCGTGTCGGATCGCGACGGCGTGAGTGCGGCATCCTTGAAGAGGTGGAGCGTACATGCCCACAGGCCGTCTGGCGTGCCAACGAGAACATCGGCGAACTGCTGCAATGCGTAGTTGGACCAGACGAAGCTCGACGACCCCGCGTTCTTGATTGCCCGATCAACCAAGGTTCCAATCGGCTGCACGGTCATGTTGTCGCCGTCATCGTTCATGTCGACAGCACTGGCGAACTTCTTGGCGCCGATCAAGTAGCCACTCAAACGGCGAAGGTAGTAGCCGTAGATTGTGTTCCCTGCGGCCCCGATCTTGGTCCAACTGATCGGCGAACCTGTCGCCTGCGCTCGATTGGATGCAATGGTCACCGCCGTCCAACTTGGCGTCGCGCCGCCGTAGCCGGTGAAATCGGCTTCGCTGGGTGTGTAATCATCAACGACGTGGCCATGCGCTGGCGTGATGTTCGCCTTGTAAAGGCGTAACTCCGAGCCGCTCAGCATATTGTCCTTGAGCACACCCATCTGTCGGACAATCGCGTCGTCACAGATTATGAGTTGGTTAGGCATTTCCACCTCCTACATCGTGAGTTCCACCTGCGGCAACGCCGCCATCCGTGCCGAGGTCGGAAAGAGCCTGATGACTTCCGCCCGTTGCCACGCCGCCATCGGTGCCGAGGTCGGAAAGAACCTGATGGCTTCCACCCGTTACCACGCCGCCATCGGTGCCGAGGTCGGAAAGTACCTGGTGACTTCCACCGATTGCCACGCCTCCGTCGATGCCAAGATCGGATAGAACCAAATGGCTTCCACCCGCTGCCACGCCGCCGTCGGTCCCGAGGTCGGCGAGCGCCTGATGGTTACCACCAGCCGCGATGCCTCCCTCGGATGATTCCTGCGTATCGATCCATGCTTCGCCGCTTCCGACGCAAAGCATCGTCCCGAGTTGTAGATTGCTAGCGCCGACCCTGATGGGAATGAACAACCCGCTGCCGGCGCCGACGAGGGTGACGATTTGCAGTTTGCCGGTGCCGAGGTAGACCGACTCTGCGTTCGACAGTCCGGTTCCCACGCAGTTCATCGATCCACATTGAAGAACGGCCTCGGCCACATAAACCGGCGCGGGCACTGTGCCGCTTCCAGCACAGGTCATCGCAGCAGCTTGTGGCACGCCGTTGCCGACGCTGACGGAGTACGCGTTTGACAATCCAATGCCCGCACAACCCATCGATGCCGCTTGGAAGCTGCCAGCGCCTGCAAAAACAGGCGCTTCGACGAGCCCAATGGCAGCGCATGCGATCGCGCCGAAGAGTGGTTTGCCCATGCCGACATTGACCGAGTACCCGCTCACCAATCCGATGCCGGCACCGACCATCATGCCGAAGTGTGGGCTGCCTGTGCCGACGTGAGCGGAGTCGGCGCTTGCATAGCCGATCCCCTCGCACGCCATCGCGCTGGTCGCCAGGTTGCCTGCACCGAAGATGGACGGCGGCGGTGCCGTAGTCCCGCTGCCTTCACAGATCATCGCCACAAGGGTGAGCGAACCGCCTGCCGGAGCAGCGCCATTGGGGCAGCAGTGCTCGAAGTCGTAGAGTGCCTGGCCGTTCCACGCTCCTCGCAACCGGGCCAGGCTGAAGACCGGAACGCCGACGAGCGTGTTGTTCCGCTCGCGCATGAAGGGGCCGGCGCTCGTGGTGCCAGATTTTCCGCCCGACAGGTCCTGGTAATCTCCGTTGGCGGGATTGATTGTTTGCTCGATCCAGTCGTAGACCCATCGGCTGGTCGGCGCGTCGAAAAGCGGATTGATCATCTTCGCCACGAACATCGCCGTGTTCGTGTAGTTGGCAGTCCCTGCCGAGCAATTTATCGGACCCAGCGCAAGCGAACCCGAACCAGACCGCGTCGGTGAGGAACGAGTCCCGAATCCGAGGCAGGTCAGCGCGCCGGCCTTCAGGTTGCCGTTCCCTATTGGCGGCGTCGTGCGAACGCCAGCGCCCGCCAGGGTCATCGGTGCCGTGTAGAGGCTTCCCGATGGAGTCGGCGTGTAAACGTTGCCGTTGCCGTTGGACCGGATTGCGGCGAAAACCGGCGCACCGTTTCCCGTTCGTGCCGGGTAGGTGTGTGTTCCGGCGCCGGTGATGTTCATCGCGCCCATCATGAGCGCGCCGCCCGGTCGATAAATGAAGGTGCCGATGCCGCCGCACGTCATGGCCGAAATCGTCGCGTCGCCCACGCTCGTTGCTATCGGTAGCGTGATACTCGAGTCACAGCAGAGGCGGACGACGGCCCACTGATTGCCAAGCCCTCCTTGACGCCAGAGGATTTCGGCCGGCCCCTCTTCCGCGCTTTGCAGTTCGCCGTTGGCGATCTTCGCGTGTTGGTGCGAGGCCTGATTGACGTTGAGCCAAGCCCGTGAGACGCCATCAACGATAATGCGGCCAAGCTGCGGCTCGACCACAACGTCACCGGGCGCATATTTGTCGCCGCGATTCCAGATGCCACGATGCGGACCGCTCGGAAGCCAGTAGGACGGATTCGTTGGCGGCACCTTGCCAACGTGCTTGACCAGCGCGATGTATTCCTTCCCTGGGTACAGCTCCCAATGGCCCGCGGCGGGCGGGGCATTTGCAGGGCTGGCCACGTGCGCGGTCACGCAGCGATAGACGATTCCACTGGCGTCAACAAGGTCACCGGCAACGTAGTTGTTCCCATCCGCCCATGGGCTCGCCGGCCCGATGTAAATGACCTGTTCGCCGAGAAGGTACGTGCGAAGGACATCCCACGGTTCGGGATCGCCGACGAGGCGCATCCACTTCTTGTTCGGCGGCTGCCCGCCGGGGCCGGCCGCGACCTTGCAGGCGTAGAGCTTTCCAGCGCCAAACGGTTCCTGAACGATCCCGAACGGGCGTCCGCTCTTGAGCTTCTGCGTGAGGAAGCATAGACGTTCGCGGAAATCGCCGTTGTCCGACGGATAGATTGCTAGGTCGCCGAGACCTGCGGGTCGGTACTCGTCGATATCTGCTTCGGTGATGTTGGCGATCCAGATTTCGGTGTCGCGTTCCTTGACGACTTCATTCGGCGACATGCCCGGCGGCGTGGCGCGCTGGCTGACGCGGATCGACTCGGTCGCCATGTTGTGCCACTGGGCGTTGAACGGGCCTTCGCCCGCGCCCACCGGATCACCAGGCGTCAGGACTCGAAACGGATCGCCCGCCATACTCAGCACCAGGCTAAATGCCAAGGAGATCAAAATTCCCATAACGACACACCTGCTCCACGTAGGCCGCGATTGGCCGACGAACCATCTGGTTCGTCTCGCGATCAAGGCCTTCTTCATAGCGCACCCACAGGTACTCCCAGCCGCGTTTCTCGATCGGCAAACTGTCGCCGATGGTCAAGTTCGCATGCTCCCAGCAATCCTCAAACGGTGGCTCGTTATCGGCGATGGCCGTGTGGCCGATCAGGCAGCGATAAACGCGCGGCACGT
Organism: Planctomycetia bacterium; assembly: GCA_005799265.1. Lineage (GTDB taxonomy): Bacteria > Planctomycetota > Planctomycetia > Gemmatales > Gemmataceae > SIAQ01. The sequence goes on from SYHD01000313.1 coordinate 34,181, forward strand.
TATCGTCGTCGAGGTGCTCGAGCAGGTCGCCAGCGTCGTAGTTGGTGCCGGGCAGCCAGACCTGGCTCGCCTCGAATACTTCGATCCGCTTGGAGGCGCTGAATCGAAACGTGATGTCGAGGTTGTCGTCGCTCGAAATCTTCGCCGGCGAACCGAGGAACCGCAGGTCGCCTGGCCGAAAGGTTAGCGTCTGTCCCTTCCACGCCAGGACATAGTTCTTGTCGTTGACTTTGCCCGTCAGATCGTAGAGCGTCATGAGGTAGAGCGACGACAGCGTGCTCAGGCGCAGCTTGTAATTGATCGAGAAATCGAACTTTGGGATGACGACATCGACGCCTTCGATGTTGTTGCCGTTGACGCCGATCGCCCGCTGGAAGTTCGAGATCAGGCCGGTGTCGATCCATTGGTGAGGATCCTGGTTGA
>SYHD01000314.1 GCA_005799265.1 Planctomycetia bacterium
ACATGTCACCATGGACGTGTGCAGGCGAGACGCCCGCACCACGGAGGCAAAGCCATGAGCGATGATCGCCGACATTTTCTGGAAACGCTGGGCGCCATGACGGCCGGCGGTCTGCTCACGTCTGCCGCCGTCGCGGGCGATCCGCCGGCGTTGCCTGATCCCGCACGCGCGTTGCGGCCGTCGTCCGCGGATCTCGGCAGCCTGTACGTCGACGTCGAACGGCTCGCCGCGGGTCGGCCCTACGATTACGCGTTTCTCGGCAATCGGTTTCGCGATGTGAACGAGTTCAAGAAGACCGGCCGCGAGAAGTTGCTGGAGTTGCTGCTCTATCGCCCGGAGCCGGCGCCGCTCAGGGCCGAGGTCGTCGAGCGCGCCGAACGTGAGACGCACATTCGCGAGAAGGTGCTGTTCTCGACGTCGCCTCACTTTCGCGTGCCGGGCTACGTGCTCATCCCACGCAATTTGCGTGGGCGTGCGCCGGCGATCGTCGATCTGCACTCGCACGGCGGCATGTTTCTGTTCGGCAAAGAAAAGGTGATCGACCTGGGCCGCAATCACGCCGCGATGATCGATTATCAGCGCCGCAACTACGAAGGCCGACCGACGGCGACCGAGCTGGTGCGGCGCGGCTACGTCGTCATTTCGATCGATGCGTTCATGTTCGGCGAACGCCGGCTCATCATGGACGCCGACCTCAAGCACGGTTGGGATCGTTCGCGCTATTCGCTCGACGACGTGCGCGTCCTGAATCTGGCGTGCCGCTCGAAGGAGACGACGCTGGTCAAGGCGTTGACGTGGGCCGGCCTGACCTGGCCAGGCATCGTCTTCTGGGACGACATGCGCACCGTCGATTATCTCGTCTCGCGCCCGGAAGTCGATCGCGAACGCATCGGCTGCGTCGGCGTCTCGATGGGCGGCTATCGCGCATGCTTCCTGGCCGCCCTCGACGAACGCATCCAGGCCGCGTGTGTCACTGGATTCATGTCGACGTTTCGCCCGATGATTCAGGCTCATGTCGATACGCACTCGTGGGTGCATTACGTGCCGGGCTTGCAGAAATATCTCGACTTGCCCGATGTCGCAACCATGCACGCCCCGAAGCCGTTGCTCGTGCAGCAATGTACGCAGGATCGTCTGTTCCCGCTGGCCGGCATGCGCACGTCGGTCGAGCGCATTGCCGACGGTTACGCGAAGGCGGGCGCCAAGGATCGCTTTACGGGCCGCTTCTACGACGTGCCGCACGTCTTCAATCGCGCAATGCAGGATGACGCAATCGATTGGTTTGATCGACACCTGCGTAAATGACAAAAGCCGAATAATGGGCAAATCTTGCCGGAATTGCTCAATTCTACAGCGCGACCGTGTCGATTTGACAGTGAGGGAGCGTCATCGAGTGGGAGGATGGGTAATGAGGCTTCGAGCCGGGTTCTTGGTGCTGTTTTGCAGTTGGCTTGCCGGCTGTACGATCGGTCCGCGCGCGCTCGAAAACCACCGGCTGCGTTACAACGAAGCGGTCAAACGTACCAGTGAAGAACAATTGCTGCTCAACATCGTTCGCCTGCGTTACACCGATACGCCGAGCAGCATTTCGGTCACGTCGATCGCCACGCAACACGAATTCGTCAAGAGCCTTAAAATGGGGCAGTTCTTTACGGACGGAGTATTTACGTCCTTGTTGCCGCTTGTGGAGCTGACCGGCGTCGATCGACCGACGATCGCACTTACGCCGCAGGATGATCAGGATTTCACGAAACGATTGTTCACGCCGATCCCGCTCGAGGGTGTCGTTTATCTGAGTAAGACGACCTGGCCGATTTCGACGGTGTTTCGACTCTGGGTCGAGCACCTCAACTGGGTATCGAACGCCGAGGCCGGGAGCGGGCCGACGCCGAAGACAGCGCCGATCTATAGGGAGTTCCTGGAGGGAATACAGGCACTGCAGCGGTTGGAAGATCGCAAGGTTGTCCACTTTTCCTCGGAGGAGACGGAGGTGAAAATCAGCGAAGGCCTTGCATCACCAAAGCTCTCCGGCACCGATGTGCTCGAAGCGGCCAAGGCCGGTTTCGAATTTCGTAGGGACGAAAAGAAGGACGTCTGGACGCTTATCAAGAAACGTCAATCGCCGCATTTGTATATTGACGCAAAGCATCTGCAAGATTCAGATCTGAAAATATTCTGTCAAGCCTTCAAGCTCAAACCCGGATTGACCAGATACGATCTCGTCGCGGGCAAGTCCTATCCGTACTTGGCGGACGCGCCCAAGGAGGGCCTGACGTATCTCGATCTCGAATCACGCTCGCTATTACAGGTGCTGTTTTTCCTTTCGCACGCCGTACAGGTTCCGCACGAGCACGCGCGCACGGGACAGGCTCCCATGACCCTGGAACACGACGGTTGCGTGTTCGATTGGCGTTCGGTGCACGATGGGTTCTTTCAGGTAAGTCACACGAAGTGCAGGCAACGTCCGAAAAACGCTCACGTTGCAATCCAGTACGAAGGCTACTGGTTCTACATCGATACGCGCGATCGCGATACCAAGGCGACCTTTGCGCTCGTGATGGAATTGGCACGCCTGGAGCTCGCGGGCAAATCGGCCGAGGCCGGGCCGATCCTGACGCTGCCGATTGGCGGACGATGAGGCGCCCGCACGGCCTGCAAGTCACAGTGGAAACGCGATATATACTCCGAGCCTGAAGTGTTAGCGAAGGTGTGCATTCCTTCGCTAACGCTTCAGGCTCGGATGTGTCAATTTCGACGGCGGGGTTTCTGCCTTACACACCCAGCAACCGGCACGCATCCGAATGCCCCGGCGCCGCGTAGCCGTGGCCGCTGGCGGTGACACGGGCCAAGGCGATCAGGTAACGCCACTTGAACGGGGCGCGTACCGAATTGAACTCTTCCACTGTGGTGCGGTAGAACTTTTCGTGGTGCAGCGCGCCGTCTTCGCTGATTGCGAAACGCAGCAGCATGTCCCACAACGCGCGCGGCGGTTGTGTCGTCGTGCTGTAGCGCTGCACGATGGCGGCAGCGCGTGTCTGGCTGCGGTTGCGGATGGCATCTTCGAGCGAGGCGAGCAGGCGGTCCGGCTCGATGGTGCGGATCTCATTGCGGGCGTCTTCACGCGGGTACGGCTCCCAGGTGAGGAAGTTGCCGCCGCGGTCGCCGCGATCACGGGCCGCCTGCCAGGCGCCGATGATGAGGCAGACGACCTTGTTGCGGGCATTGGCGACGCGCGCCATGTTGCGCCAGGCGTTGGCCGAGTCGGTCGCGTGCACGCCGATCGAATCGCCGTGGATCGAGCCGGCCGGCTTGTTCGGGCCTTCCGCACTGGGTCGGCCGTTGTCGCGCAGCACCAGTTGATTGGTCGCCAGCGAGATCGCCTCGCCGATGGCGTTCGGGTCGATCCCTTCCGCAAGCGCGGCTGCGGCGGCTTCGGCGGCCTGGGCGGCATTCGCGCGGAAGATCGTAATGCTGAAGTCTTCCACCCAGCGATCGTCCACCATCCGCGTGCCAAGTTCCCGGCCAATCAGTCGATGCTGATCGAGCAAGCGCGGCACCATGGCGCGCAGGCCCGTATAATGCTGGCCGATGCGTTCGTTCTCGCCGCGTACACAGAAGCGGACCGATTGACGCAAGAGCGTGTGCGCCTGTTCGCGGCCGATGATCGACATCAGGTCCCAGGTGCGATAGGGCAACACGGTGCGATGTACGTCGGCGCCGTCCTGGGTCGCGTAGAGGACGTTGTTGAAGGCGTCGTCGGCAGTGCCGGACATCGAGGCAAAGAGGCGTTCCGGGGCCGCGGGATTGGTACGGTCGCGGCGGATGGCGTCGCGCAGGGCTTCGCCGGCGACCTGACCCGCAGGCACTTCGCTCGCCGTCACGGGGCGCAGGACTTCGCGCGTCGAGCCGCCTTGCTCTTGAATGCGCGTCGCGTTGCGGTGCAGCACTTTCAGCACCGGCAAAGCGCGGCGATTCTCGGGCAGCTCTTGAGCCATGTAGTAGGACGGGGCAATCGCCATCATCGTGTGGAAGCCGATGTAGTCCTCGCCGCCGAAGGTGCGCGCGTTCGCCAATGCGGCCGCGGCGACGACGTCGCGCAACGACGTGCCGTTGCGCATGCGTTCGACGATTTGTGGAATGAGTCGAGCCGCAGGCGTTTCCTGCATGAGGCTGACGAGCGGTTCGAGTTGCCCAAAGGTGAGTCGTTCGGTGCCTTGCTGAGCGAAAGCGGTGGAGAAGCCGAGATCGTTAGCCAGGCCGGAACCAATGCTGGCGACGACCACGCCGGCGCCGACATCTTTCAGGAATTCACGGCGGTCCATGGAGAAGTCCTCGCGAGGAGAGGAAATGCGCTACCCAGCGTCTTCGCAAGGCGGGTGGCGCGGTTGGAGAGTTTCGCGAATAGAATTAGGGTAACCGATTGGGGCGCGAGATGCAAAGGATTTTTTGGACCAAGTGCGTCACTGCGTCACGCCGAGCGCCTTTTATTGATGAGACTGACGATCTCGCCAACAAGCTCCGTAGGGACGACCATGACCGTATGTCCTTGGGCGGCGAATGCGGCTTGATGCTCGGCGACCTGTTCGTCTTCGGTCTGATTGTCGTAGTGCTCCGCGAGCTTGCGGATGCGTTTTTCATCCCAGCCGGCGGGGTACTGTTGCTTCGTGAGTTTGCCAGTTCGTTTTTTCGTTTTGTTCATCTGCGTTTTCTCCGCTGACGACGACGGTAGGCATGCTTGCCCTTGGGAGTCAAATCGTACGCCGTGACCACGAATGCGTCTTGGCGATCCGCATCGGGCACGTAAACCACCTGAAGATATCGTCCCGCCTCTGTCTGGCCGACACGAATTCGTGAGCGATCATCACCCGGAAATTCTTCGGCAGAGCGGCTCAGTACTTCACGCACTTCGGCTTCGGTGACGCCGTGGTCGTAGATGTGCGGCAGGCCCGTTTCCGGATCACTCCAGAACCGCAATTCCATTGTATCATCCTTCCTTGTTCAACTGCGGGGAACCTGATTTTTTAGGATTATAGTCTGCTCCGCGCGCCGACGGAAGCATTTTGTTCCGCTATTACATTTCCATGGGCCAAAACTCCGCCATCGAATGGACCGAAGCGACTTGGAATCCGCTCACCGGCTGCGACAAGATCTCGCCCGGCTGCACCAATTGCTATGCGGAGCGGATGTCGCTACGGCTCAAGCTCATGGGGCAACCGAACTATCGCAACGCCTTTGAACTGACCTTGCATCCCCACGCTCTGGAAATCCCGCTCGGGTGGAAGAAGCCGCAGCGGATTTTCGTCAACTCGATGAGCGATCTCTTTCATAAGGATGTGCCGGCCGAATTCATCCAGAGTGTGTTCACAACCATGCGCAAGGCGTCTTGGCATCGCTTTCAGATTCTCACCAAACGTTCGGAGCGGCTTGCAGAAATAAGTGCGTCGATCGATTGGCCCGACAATGTCTGGCAAGGTGTCAGCGTCGAGTCGGCGGAGTATGCGTATCGGATCGATCACCTGCGCGGCATCGGGGCCAAGGTGCGCTTCCTGTCGATCGAGCCGTTGTTGGGGCCGCTACCGGAGCTCGATCTGCGCAACATCCACTGGGCGATTGTCGGCGGCGAGTCGGGGCCTGGTGCCCGACCGATGTGCGAGGAATGGGTGCTTGAGATTCGCGATCAATGTCAACGAGCGCGGGTGCCTTTCTTCTTCAAACAATGGGGCGGCGTCAATAAGAAGAAGACGGGGCGCGAATTGCAAGGGCGCTCTTGGGATGAGATGCCGCATTGCTCCCCTCTCCCCGAGGGAGAGGGGAGAAATTCAATAAGGATCGACCATGAAAACCGTCCGCATGGGCCGCACCGGCCTGAAAGTCACCGAGATCTGTCTTGGCACGATGACGTTTGGCTATCAGTGCGACGAAAAAACGTCGTTCGCGATCATGAACAAGGCGGCCGACGGCGGCGTCAGGTTCATCGATACCGCCGACGTTTATCCCGTGCCGCCGACTGTCGAAACGGCCGGCCGCACCGAGGAAATCGTGGGCCGTTGGCTCAAAGGGCAGCGCGATCGCTTCGTCCTCGCGACCAAGTGCCGCATGAAGGTCGGGCCGGACGCCAATGACGAGGGCCTATCGCGCCGGCACATCATCAAGGCCGTCGATGACAGCCTGCGCCGCCTGCAGACGGACTACATCGATCTCTATCAACCGCACAGCTTCGATGCGGACACGCCAATCGAGGAGACGATGCGGGCGCTCGATGACGTCGTCCGTCAGGGCAAGGTGCGTTATCTCGGCTGCTCGAATTACCCGGCGTGGATGGTGGCCGTCTCGCTGGGCGTCAGCGCAGCACACGATTGGGCGCGTTTCGATTGCGTGCAACCGCGCTACAATCTGCTTCATCGCGACATCGAGGCCGAGTTGCTGCCGCTCTGTCGCGATCAGGGGGTTGGCGTGATTGCGTATAATCCATTGGCGGGCGGATTTCTGACGGGCCGGTATCAATCGCTGGAGACGCCGCCGGAGATGACGCGTTTTTCGATCGGCAAGACGGGCGATCTTTATCGCGAGCGCTACTGGCAACAAGCCCAGCTCGAAGCCGTGAAGGAATTGCAAGCGTTTTTCCAGCCGCGCGGCAGATCGCTGCTGCAAGTAGCGATCGCATGGGTGTTGGCACAGCCGGGGATGACGTCGGCGATTGTTGGCGCCAGCAAGCCAGAGCAACTCGACGCCAGCCTCGGCGCCGTGAAGTTGTCCCTCGATGCCGAGGAGAAGGACGTGTGCAATCGGGCGTGGTATCATTTGCCGCGGCCGATGGTGGCGCCGAGATGACGCACTCAAAAGGAATTGGAAAATGTGGACCTGTCCAAGCTGCGGGGAACAGCACGAGGATCAGTTCAAGGAATGCTGGAAGTGCTTCGGCAAGGAGTTGCAACACGCGGTGACGGCGAATTCACCACCGCCCCTCGCGCCGCCGCGCATGTTGCGCTCATACGGTGCAATTCTTGCACGCATGATCGTGGGTGCGCTCATCGGCACGCTTCTGGGCGTCGCGGTATTTCATCGCTGGGGCGTATCGCTTGCCGATGCGTTCGTCGCTGGCGCGATTGCGGGCGGAGTCATCGGCCTTCTGGTGGGTATCTTCTTTTGGGTGTTGTTTCCCTACGAGCCGGGGTTCGATGCGGGGCCAGTTCCTGAAGATGGTGATTCGCCTAGGCAATCTCCTGATTGACAGAATGCCTTGAGCTGGACAAGAATATCAGGGTTAGCGATCGTGTGAACGCAAATTGATTCCGTTTCGTCTGTGCCGAATTCGCTCATGTCCGTGCGGATTCGGCTGAGAAGACGCGGTCATCTCCGTGAAACTCGTTCATTTTCGTTGATGCGCGGGCGTGGATTTCTTGGCGCGCCCTTTGCAACTCACATCCTGCAAGAAAGGAGGTCAGCCATGAACGCAACTGCCTCGACCAGAATCGGTCGTCCGATAGTGCTTCACGCCCTCACGGCCGCCGACCTGATGATGCCGAACCCGATTTCGATTCGCGCGGAGGCCGAGATCGAAGAGGCGATCGCGCTCTTCACCGAGAAGGGAATCGCGGCGGCTCCGGTGACCGATGAAGCGGGTCGGCCGATCGGCGTCGTCAGCCGATCCGATCTGCTGATTCACGAGCGCGAATGCCAGCACGCGCGCACCGGCAAACCCGATTACTTCTTTCCGCCCATCTTCGAGAGCCACGATGTGCCGCGCGAACCCGGTTCGCACGTCACGCACACGGTTGCCGACCTGATGACCCCGGCGATCTTTGCCGTCTCGCCGGACGCGCCGGTGCGTCGCGTCATCAGCGACATGGTCGGGCTACACGTGCACCGGCTCTTCGTCGTCAGTGAGGACGGCATCCTCGTCGGCGTCATCAGTACGATGGATGTGCTGAAACATCTGCGCGATTAGGCCTCTTGCGGCTTAACGCTCGTGTTGAAGTGTCCCATCGCCCGGCGCATTGGCGCGAGCGTCAACTTTGTACAATAAGGAGGGACGATCTCGAATCTCAGGATGCGCCGGAGTCCCGCATGATGCCGCAATCGTTTGACGAAATCCTCGCTCGTCTCACCGAACCGCAGCGTGAGGCGGTCTTGCACATCGAGGGGCCGCTCTTGGTGCTGGCGGGGCCGGGCTCGGGCAAGACGCGCGTCATTACCTGCCGGGTCGCAAACCTCATTCACCACGGCGTCAAGCCTGCGCAGATTCTCGCGATCACTTTCACGAACAAAGCCGCCGGCGAGATGCGCCAACGCGTGGAGGCGATATTGCCGGGGCAGCGGCTCTGGATCAGTACGTTTCACGCTCTTGGCGTGCGTTTGCTCAGGCAATATGCGGACCGCCTCGGCATGGACAAAAACTTCACGGTCTACGATCAATCGGATCGCCTGCGCATCGTAAAGCTGGCCCTGGATGCCGCCGAACTGGACAATTCGCGATTCACTCCCGACACGATTCAGGGCGCCATCAGCAAGGCAAAGAATCAGCTATTGACGCCCGAATTGTATGCGAAACAGGCGAACGACTATTTCCGCCAGATCGTCGCGCAGGTCTACGAAGTCTATGAAAAGAAGATGCGCGACCAGAATGCGCTCGACTTCGACGATCTGCTCCTGTGGCCCGCGCTCGCTCTGAAGAACGATCCCGACTTGCGTGCCGAGCTTGACGCTCGCTTTCGCTATGTGCTGATCGACGAATATCAGGACACGAACAAGGCGCAATACGCCATCGCACGCGGCTTGACGGTTGATCATCCCAATCTGTGCGTCGTGGGCGACCCCGACCAATCCGTGTATCGATGGCGCGGCGCCGATATCCGCAATATCCTCGAGTTCGAGCGTGACTTTCCGCGGGCCTGCGTTATCCGTCTAGAGGAAAACTTCCGCAGCACCAAGGCCATCTTGCGCGTCGCCGATCAGCTCATCGCGCACAACGAGGAACGCAAGCCGAAGACGCTTTTCACGGCGAACGCCGAAGGCTCGCGCGTCGGCGTCCTACTCTGCGAGACCGGGCTGGAAGAGGCGGACGCCGTCGTCGCACGCATCAAGGCCGCGGTTGAAGACGCTACCAGCCCCGAGCGCAAGCGAGGGGATAGTGTTCCCCCCTCGCTTGCGCTCGGGGCTGGTAAGGAAAGACGTCATTATCGCGATTTCGCCATCCTGATGCGGCTCAACGCCCTGTCGCGCAGCCTTGAAACTGCGTTCATCCGCCAGCGCGTGCCGTTTCAGATCGTCCGCGGCGTCGCCTTCTTCGAGCGCAAAGAAAACCGCGACGTGATCGCGTATCTACGTCTCTTGCTCAATCCCAGGGATGACCTCTCCTTTATGCGTGCCGTCAACGAGCCGGTGCGTGGCGTCGGCAAGACGTCGCTCCAGCATCTGCAAGCTTACGCCGAGCCGCGCGAGATGAGCCTGTTGAACGCTGCCGAGCAAGTGGACAAGGTCCCCGCGATCAAAGGCAAGGCCGCCAGCGGGCTCAAGCACTTCGCGAAGCTTATCGCTGATCTGCGCCAAGTCCTGGAAGCGACGCCCGACGAGGTGATGCGCCAGGTGATCGACCGCTCCGGCTATCGCCGCATGCTGAAGGAGTCCGCCGATCCCGAAGATCAACAGCGGCTCGCCAACGTCGAGGAACTCGTGACGGCCGCGCATCAGTTTCATGAGGAAGACAACAGCCGCACGATCGCCGACTTCCTGGAGAACATCACGCTCGCCAGCGATGTCGATGGCTGGGATGAAAAGCAAGATTGTGTCGCGGTGATGACGTTGCACGCGGCCAAGGGGCT
>SYHD01000315.1 GCA_005799265.1 Planctomycetia bacterium
CTACACCAACGCCGGCAAAAGCACGCTGATGAACCGCCTCACCGGCGCCGGCGTCTATGTCGAGGACAAGCTCTTCTCGACGCTCGATACGCGCACCCGGCAATGGCGTCTGCGTGACTGGGGCCGTATTCTACTGAGCGATACCGTCGGCTTCATCCGCGATTTGCCGCACCATCTCGTGGCGTCCTTCAAGGCGACGCTGGAAGAAGCCCGCCAGGCCCGTTTGCTGCTGCACGTCGTCGATGCCAGCAACCCGCACGCGGAGGAGCACATCCTTGCCGTCAAAAAGGTGCTGAAGGAACTCGATTGTGATTCCCGGCCAACGCTCCTGGTGCTGAATCAAATTGACCGCCTGACGGACCTGTCGTACTTGCAGGTTTTGCAAGCGCATCATCCGCGCGCCGTCGCCGTCAGCGCCTTCACCGGGGCGGGGATCGACGCCCTTGAGGACGCCGTCATTGCGATGCTGAGCGCCGATTTCTTGCAGGTGTCGATAGATCTCGACGCGGGCAATGGCCGGGTGCTCGCGTATCTGGCTGCCCATGCGGACATCCAGCGCCAGGAGTTTTACGACAACCGCGTCAAGATGTTCGGCTCGCTGCCGCGCTATTTGCTCAGGCACATTCAGGAGCCGGGCGTTGTGGTGGAGGAAGTCCGGGCGAATGGTGTCGCGGACTGATCTTGCTTTGCCGACACGTCCTGCTATAGTTCGCCCCGTTCATTCCACCACGTGGATGGGTGATGCCATGATTCGACTGGTCATGTATACAGTGGTTCCTGCAGCGATTCTCTTTTTCGCAACCGGTTGCAGCGTCTGGCCCTGGGGAAGCACCTGGGAGGACCCGATTCCTGCCAACAGGTCGGCCGGCCAGCAAGCATTTCCATTGCGAGGCGACGGATCGATTTCCAACAACATGCAAAACGATTTTCGCCGTTGATTCGAGCTGGGACGGTTCAACCCTCCTCATTCACCGCTTCCGACGTAAACGTCACGCCCTCGTAGATCTCCGCCAGTGGCAAGTCGAGCTGCACCTCGGGCAACGGCAGCACGGCGTCCAGGCCCGCGTGGACTTCGCGGACGAAGCCCGCTGGCGTGCGGCGGAAGGCGACGATCGCAGCGGTTTCCTGTTCGACCAGAGCGTAGACGGCCAGCGATGGGATCGTCAAGTAGGCGTCCTTCTTTTCGCCTTCGTCAATGCGGCGCGTGTTTTTCAAAATCACTTCAAAGATGATGACCGGCTTATCCTGAAAGGAATCATCCGGCGGATTCGGCTCGCAGTTGATCGAGTTGTCAGGATAGTAGAAACGAATCTGGGATGGAAGCTGAATGCGAATTTTGGTGTTCGAGTTCCAAGGCCGACAGCGATTGCCTCGTAGTCGCGCGTGAGCGATGGCGAAAATGTTCCCTTCAATGAGATTGTGGGTGTTTCGCGCTCCCGCCATCGCATAGACGACGCCGCCCAGATACTCGTGCTTGATCGGCGACTGGAGTTCGCCGGCGAGGTAATCCTCAATCGAAAGCAGGTTCCATTTGAGCGCAGCGATCATGGGATTCGTCCTCAGAGTGAACGGGCCAAGACGGCACGATCATTATCGCAGAAAAGCGGTGGGGATCAAGAAATCCTTAAGACCGTGATGCGATTGCTGCTAGCCGCTTCACGCAAATTGATCCATCCTGGATCAACGCGAGGCCGCAACTGAATTCGGGCACAATTCTCGTTGACGCCACGGCGATCGCTTTTCACAATAACCCCGGTCTAACGTCGTCGCCCTGCAGCCAGTCTTGCACCCTGAGGAGAATTGCCATGCAATGTTTGAGGATTGCAACCGTACTCGCTGCAGTTGCTATCATCCTGAGTGGACCGAGCCGAGCGTCGGCTCAGGTCAACCTGGGAGCGGTTGGGGGATTTGCCGTTTCTCCCGACAACACGACGCTGGTGGTGTCGCTTCCCGACAAGACCGAACTGGTCTACTTCGACACGGTCAAAGGTAAGGAGAGCAAACGCGTCAGCGTGGAATTCGCACCGGACAAATTGGCCTGGCAAGGCAAGACCTTGTTTGCGTCGCAGAAGAGCGGCGGCATCGTCCACATTCTGGATGCCGGGACCGGCAAGGAAATTGGAAAGGCCACCGTCCGCGCCACCGCCAAAAGCATCTCGGTCGGCCTGAAAGGCCCGGCGTTCGTCAGCAACATCAACAATGACATCTATGCCGTGGACACGAAGGGGATGTCGCAAAAAAGCAGCAACCGGGGCATGCTCGTCGCGGCCGATCCGCAGGGGAAACACGTCTATTACGTCTACGAAGGCAAGGTCCGCACCTCGGTCTACAAGGACGAAGTCGACGGGCTCAGCACGCGCCGCGTCGGCGGCAAGGAAGGGGTTGTCAACCCCAACTTGTGGGGCGTCTACGTCAGCCCGGACGGCAAGACCGTCGGCGTCTCCGCCGGCGGCGGGTTCGATGAAGGTAGCGGCAAGCGGCACTACGCCATCCCGATCTACGACACCGGCGACATGCAGACAATGCTCGGCGAAATCGCGCCGCATGCCCGCCTCGCCTATCACCCCGTGCTGCCCCTGGCTGCGGCGATCGGCGCCCCGTTCCCTGATTCGTACCAAATTATCAACACCAAGACCTACGCTAACATTTCCAAGCACGAATACGGCAAGAGCGATTTTTCCACGATTCTCGCTTTCGTCGGGAAGGGCCGAAAGGTAGCCGTCGGCGGCTCCAGCGGCGGCTCGACCACGCTGCGCTTCTTCGACTTGACGCTCACCAAGGATCAAGAGGCGATGCTCGACAAGGCCTTCAGCAAATAGTCCCCTGTTGCCACGGCAACACAGTTCTCGGATCAATGTGTGCGAATTCAGGGGAAGCTCGTGCGGTTGGCGCGAGCTTCCCGTTTTTTTGGGGCATGATGTCCTCGTTCGAGAGGTGCGTCGCCTGGCTCGGGACATGCGCAAATAGGACTTCCCGTCACTTCTCCGTTTCCGACGGGTCAGCTACCATGCGCAGGTAGCGCGCCAGCAGCATATGGACCGCGAGCACGCGCTGCCAGTCGGCGTATTCGAGCGTGACCTGGGTCCCGTCTTCCTTGGCCTGAATGTTGTCGGTCGCCTGCGTCAGGCCCTGATGGAAAAAGTCGAGAATCTCCGCCAACCGGGCCGCTTGCGAGGGGGTTATCTTAAGAGGCAAGGGGGGCAACGCTTTGCTGCCAATGTAAACTGCGTCAGCGGTGACACGGGCGGGCTCGTTGAGATTGAGATCGAAGTCCATGTTCAGGTCGAGCTTGCCCGCGACTGTCTGTTTGTCGGTGCCAGCTTCGCCGAACCTTTCCACTTGGCTGAGCCCGGCGAACGGGGCAGAGGACTGGCCCACGCTCGCCAGGCTGGCCATGCGGGCGGCGATCTCCTCGTTGGAGCCGAACAGCAGCAGCGAGCGGCCGACGCCGACGCGATCGCCGATGCGTAACCGACGTATCTGGATCGCCGTCCCGTTGACGCGCGTGCCGTTGGTGCTCTCGAGATCGGTGAGAATGTAGTCGTCGCCGTCGATTTGAATTTTGGCGTGAAAGCGGCTCACGCGCTCGTCGTTAAGGCGCAGCAGATTGCCTTCCTCGCGGCCAATGGTCACCGGAACGTCGAGTCCGCGATAGACCCGGCCGCGATCAATGCCTTCCAACACCTGAAACGTCACCGCAGCTTTCGTCATCGGTGCTCGACTCCCGAAGTTGGCCCAGCGTCCATGTTATTGCGAACCAAGAAAAATTCACTATCTGAGCCAGCAATCCTCACCTGTCCATTTTGGACTGCCAGAGCGTAAATGTCAATTCATTACTGACGGATCGGCATTCAGGAAGATGGCGAAACCACCCAATTTGCCGCCTCGAAAAATTACGGCTTCGCGTCTTCACCAGCACAATCGTCTCATCCAGCGTGACCTGTCCATCCAGGAAAGCGTAGATCTCCTTGTAGCCAAGCGCCTGCAACGCTTCATGGCTCAAAGGACGATCGAGAGCCCGTAGGCGGCGGACTTCTTCGACCAGGCCTGCCGCGAACATCTCGTCAACGCGTCGATTGATGCGCGCGTAAAGTTCGGCGCGCGGCCAGTCTAGCCAAACAACAGCCGACAGCAAGGAATCCGTATCCGCGTGCTGCTCGCTGGCCGCCGGCCATTGTGTTTGCCAGGCGCTCATCGGCTTGCCTGTCAATTCATGCACCTCGAGGGCGCGCACTATGCGGCGAACGTCGTTCGGATGAAGACGCTCGGCGCACACCGGATCGACGGACGCCAGACGGCGATGCAGTACCTCGGAGCCGTGAACGCGCGCTTCCTCGATCAGCCGTTGCCGGAGTTCGTCATTCGCGGGCGGGCCTTCGAACAGTCCGCACAACAGCGCTTTGAGATAGAGGGGAGTCCCGCCGACGAAGAGCGCTTGCTTGCCGCGCGCTTCGATCTCGGCCACGCAACGTTTCGCCTCGTCCAGCCACCAGGCGACGCTGGCCGACTCCCACGGTTCGCGCACATCGATCAGATGATGCGGAACGATTGCGCGCTCGGCCGGCGTTGGTTTGGCGGTGCCGATGTCCATGCCGCGATAGAGCGCCATCGAGTCCATCGAGATGATCTCAGCGTCCAGGCGTTGCGCCAGTTCGATGCCGAGCGAGGTCTTGCCCGAACCCGTCGGTCCTGACAGAACCAGGGCGTTATGGAAAGGCGACGGCAACATGGCTACGATACCCGTGTCCTCGTTCCGACGTCTACGGCCGTTATGATCCGCGAGCACTACCATGCCTCATTATACCGCCACGCTTGAGATGTCCCGCCCGGTCGCCGAGGTCTTCCAATTCTTGTGTACGACGAAGAACCTCGTCATGCTCGCGCCGGAGGATCTGAACCTGGAGCTGCTGTCCGCGCCCGACGTGCTGATCCTTGGTTCACTGCTGACCTGGAAAGGCCGGCGCTGGGGCATCTCGCAGCAAGTTATTCAGGAAGTTGCGACGTTTGAGCTCGACAAGCGCATCACCATCGAGCAAAAGAAAGGCCCGTTCGCAAAATGGGTGCACGCCCATCAATTCGTCGCCACCGAGGCCGGCACGCTGCTGCACGACAAGATCGACTTCGAGCCGCCCGGCGGGTTGCTGGGTCACATGATCACAGCGAACTCAATCCAGAAGGACCTGGAAAAGCTATTCGCGCATCGGCAAAAGAAGTTGAAGGAGATTTTCGCCTGATCGGCTTAATTCGTTTAGCGCTCGCCGTGAAGCGCCTGTGAATCGCGTGCTTCATGGCGA
This sequence comes from Planctomycetia bacterium, assembly GCA_005799265.1. Lineage (GTDB taxonomy): Bacteria > Planctomycetota > Planctomycetia > Gemmatales > Gemmataceae > SIAQ01. The sequence continues at coordinate 5,295 of SYHD01000315.1, forward strand.
GCGCTAAACGAATTGCGGCAAACTCACCCCGCCCGCGGCCGCTGCTGATCGCGCTGAGGCCGATCGCACGCAAAGACCAAACGTTCGGGACGCTCAAGACGAGCGAAATCGCGACATTGCATCTTGATGGCGACGGCGTGAAGCTGCGCCTCGAAGACTATGGTGGCGTCCAGCGGGATGCGTGCCTCCAGGATCGTGCCCAGTCCATAGAGTCGGCCGAAGGGCATCGCCACGCCCCATTCACAATCGAGGAATTGTTCATTCAGTTCTTGCACGGTCGCCA
>SYHD01000316.1 GCA_005799265.1 Planctomycetia bacterium
GGGGTTCTTCCCCCCGCGCGGCTCTACGAGCCGCGGCTAAACGGACGAGGGCTTGGCGTGTCCATATTTCACTGCTGACACAAACCGGCAAAATCGTTATATTCCCTCATGCAACATCCCATTCGATGCGCTTGAGGTGTACCATGCCCCGACGTCTTCTCACGTTGGCGATCTGCGTTGGCGTACTCGCTCTGGTTGGCTGGTTGGGACACGCCGGACAGGACAAGGCGACATCGGGGTGGACCGAGGTCGCGCCGGGCGTCCTGCGTTCACCGGGGCCGGTTGCGGGGTACGCGCTCATCGCCGGCGACAAGGCGTTGCTCATCGACGTGCCCGGCGACGTGAGCGAACTCGCCAAGCTCGGCGTTCGCCGCATCGAACGCGCCTTGCTAACCCACTATCACCGCGGCGTCTGCGCGGGGCTTGGCGAGCTGCCCAGGGAAGTGAAAATCCTGGCGCCCAAAAAGGCAGAGGAATGGCTCACCCCGAAGAACGTCGAGAAATATTGGCGCGAATCGATTCCTCTACGCGGTTCGCGCACCGCCTACCTCATCGTGCCCGTGGGCTTCGACGGCATCGACTATTCACTCGAAGACGGTGCCGCGCTCAAGTGGGAAGGCTGGGACATCGGCGTACTCGACACGTCAGGGCACGCGTTGGCACATCTGAGCTTTGTCGCGACCAAGAAAAACGGACCTCGCGTTGTCTTTTGCGGCGGCGCGTTCGCGTCGGCGGGCAAGCTGTGGGCGCCTTACACGACCGACTGGGATCACTGGACCGATCTCGGCCTCAAACCTACCGCCAAGGCCCTGAAGTTGCTCGCGAGCGCGGAACCCGACATCCTCTGCCCCGCGCATGGTCCCGTGCTAACCAAGAACATTCAGGCCGCGATCAAACAAACTCTCGCCGCCATCGAGGAGATCGCTTTCCTCAAGAGCTTCGAGCGTTTCACCAAGGAGCGGCTCGGCAACGCGCCGGCGTATCGCTTCCTCGCCAAGGAACAAGCCCAATCCAACGGCTCCAAACCCTGGACGCAAGTCTCCGAGCACATCTGGCTCACCGGCAACACCTATGTGCTCACCTCGAAGGACAACGCCTGCCTGATGATCGATCCGTGGGACAAACGCGGCGCCGATCAATTCGCCAAGCTCTCGAAGGATCAGAAGCTCGGCCCGCTCGAAGTCGTGATGTTCAGCCACGCCCATTTCGACCACTACGACGGCGTGCATTATCTGCCGAATCGCGATAAGTTCGAGGTCTGGTCGCTCGACACCGTCGCCAAGCCAATCGCGGAGCCGTTCCTTCTGCGTGCGCCCTTCCTTGACGCTCGCACGGTCGCATTCGACAAGAAGCCCAAGGACGGCGACACGCTGACCTGGCGCGAGTATCGTTTTCGCTTCCACCATCTGCCGGGCCAGAGTGAATTCACAATGGGAGTCGAGGCGGTGATCGACGGCAAACGCTGCTTCTTCACGGCGGACAACTTTTTCCATCAGGACATGTTCAGCGGCTCGGGCGGCTGGATGGGGCTCAATCGCAGCTTCCCGCCCCTATATGCCGCGAGCGCGAAGAAAGTGCTCGACGCCGCCCCGGAGTGGGTGTTGGCCGAGCATGGCGGTCCTTTCGAGTTTAGCGCGGAGGATTTTCGCCGCCGCGTCGATTGGGGCAACGTCTCAGCGAAGGCCGCCGACGCCCTCTGCCAGAGCGGCAATCATCTGCACGACTGGAACCCGCATCGAGTCCACGTCGAGCCGTTGATCCAGAAGTCAAAGCCCGGCAACGTATTGTCGGCGACGCTGGTCGTGACCAACCTACAACGTGAGACGGAAAAGCTGCAAGTCACTCTCTTGGGACGAGGCCTAACGAAAGATCAATCGTGGACCTTCGACGTACCGACAGGCACTCTACGCAAGTCGATCACCAAACCGCTCGGCGCCCGCGTCGCGCCGGGCCGACAGGTATTCACGATACGCGCGGAGAGTGGTGGCCGACTCGAGCCGAGTGACGCGTTTTTCGTGGTCGATGTCGAATTGTGAAAATCGTGCCGCGCAAGTTTTCACGCCGCAAGCGTTATCACGGCAAATTCAATCCGACACGTTCCCCCGTTCGCGTCGTCAACCACGGAAACACGCAGAGGATTCACGGCGAGGCCGTGAGGCACGATCCCAAGACTGCAACGCGCGCTGGCCCACGAATTCGAGGTGTGGTGATCGATCATGGACGCCAATATCACCCGCCTTGTCCAGAATTTCCAATTTCAATCAATCTGGGCAATCGAAGTCGGCCTGGAAAGCCAGACCTATGATCGCAGGACGACGGAGGAAAGAAAAATTGCAGTATTCTGCACTGAATTAGCCGATCTATAATACGGTCAGCGTACCAATACCTCTCAATCCGCACAATCAACGCGTCCGCTATCCATCGTGAAGCGACGCACGACGGAGGCACTGCCCGTGAGTTTTGCAAATCAAGTTGCCATTGTCACCGGTGCGTCCAGCGGCATCGGCTGGGAACTAGCCAAGACACTCGCCGCCAAGCAATGCGCCGTCGGCGTCGTGGCGCGGCGCAAGGACAAGCTCGCCGCGCTGGTCAGGGAAATTGAAGCCGCCGGCGGTCGTGCGGCATACGCCTGCGCCGACGTGGCCGAGCGCCATCAAGTCGTCCCGGCCATTCACTCCCTGCGCGATCAACTTGGTCCGATCGATCTCTTGATCGCCAACTCCGGCGTCGGTATGGCCACCACGGTCGAACCGCAAAACATCGAAGATGTCGAGCAGATGTTCAGAGTCAACACGCTCGGTGTTGTCTATTCGATCGAGGCGGTCTTGCCTGAAATGCTCGAGCGCGGCAGCGGCCACCTCGCAGCGATATCCAGCCTCGCGGCGTACCTCGGCATGCCGGGCGAGTCGGGCTATTGCGCCAGCAAGGCCGCGGTCAATTCATACATGGACGGCCTGCGCATCCAGCTAGGCGGCCGCGGCATCGATGTCACCACCGTCTGCCCCGGCTTCATCGAGACCCCCATGACCGAAGCCAACAATTTCAAAATGCCCTGGCTCATGAAGGCCGACAAGGCCGCGGCGATGATCGTGCGCGCGCTCGAACGTAAGAAGAAAATCTACAACTTCCCTTGGCAGCTATCGTTGCTGATCAAGTTCGCGCGCTGGCTCCCGGATTGGATCGTCGAACGCGCCCTGGCGGGCAAGTCGGGTGTGCGCAAGGAAAACCCCGATGGTTTTTCCCACTGCCTGCCTCCCTCGAGTACCGCTTGCTCTTCCCGGTAGAATGAAGTTGGCTGCGGGGTTGCAACCGCGCGAAACCGCAAGCGAACTTTGCTCCAGCCGAAGGACGAAAAAGATGACGCGCACGCTTGCGGCCATTGTGCTCATTTTCCCAGCGATTGGGCGAGCCCAGGAGCCACCCGATCTTGCGTCCGCAGACGACCTCGCGCAATTGCTCAAGCCGATCCTCATCCAGAAAATCCCGCCCGTGCTCTTTCAGGACTCCCACAACTGGGGACACCAGGCGATGATTCCCGTCGGCGTCACATGGCGTGGCCTCAAGGCGGAGGTGAGGAAGTCGCCGCGCAATCATGACGAATGGCGCAAGCTGATCGTCACCGCGCAAGATTTGCCGCGCACGTTGGATCTCAAGATTCACGATGTCAAGACGATCGACGCGGAAAAACAGACATTCAAGGTATTCTTGACGTTTCAGATGGGCGTCCACTACGAACAGCAAAACTGGGCGAACGGCGTTCGCCTGTGGTCGGGCAGCGTGCGGGCACGCGCTCAGGTCAAGGTCGATCTGGATTGCGAGAATACGATACGCGTCGTCTTCGACAAGGGGGCTCTTCCCGATTTCCTCGTGCGCGTGCGCGCCACCGCCGCCAAGGTGCACTACGACAAGCTCGTCGTCGAACACATCAACGGCATCGGCGGCTCCGGGGCGAAAGTCATCGGCGATGCGCTGCACGACACGGTCAAGCGCGTGCGTCCGTCGCTGGAACGCGAACTGCTTGCCAAGGCGAGCGACGCCGTCGTCCGATCCGTTGACACACGCGAAATGCGTATCGGTTTCAGCTCGTTGTTCAAATCCAAGTAGTCTTCTCGTTCCCAAGCGGGGCCTGGGAACGAGGAATGTGATTTTCCTTTCCTCCCGACGTGAAACACGCTACATTCTCAATTCGCCACTCGCCATCCTGGGAGGAACTACCATGAGCATCTTCGATCGCTTTCGTTTGACGGGCAAGCGCCTCTTCATCACCGGCGGCAGCCGCGGCCTCGGGCGCGAAATGGCGCTCGCCATCGCCGATGCCGGCGCCGATGTGATCCTGGTGGGCCGCGATGTGCCCAGTCTTGAGAAAACCGCGGGAGACATCCGTACCCTGGGACGCAATGCCTGGACATTGCAAGCCGACGTCGGCGTGCCCGAGCAATGCGAGGAAGCGTGCAAGAACGCCCTCGCCCTGGGGCCGATCGACATCCTCATCAACAACGTCGGCGGTCGCCGCGAGAACATTCCGACCGAAGACATGCCCCTGGAAAAGTGGCGCACGCTGATGGACCTGAATCTGACCAGCGCGTTCCTGTGCACCAAGCTCATCGGCAAAGCGATGATCGTGCGCGGCCAGGGCGGGCGCATTATTAACATCTGCTCGATCAATAGCCTCGTCGCCGGGCGCGGCATCGCGGGCCGGCATTACGAAACGTCCAAGGGCGCTCTGATGCAATTCACGCGTGCCACGGCTGTCGATTGGGCGGCGCACAAGATCACGGTCAACGCGATCCTGCCCGGCGGCTTCCTGACGGAGCCGAATCAACGCTGGTCGAAGCTGCATCCCGAAGTGATCGCGACCTTCCGCGCCCAGATCCCGCTGGGCGACTTCGGTCAACCCGAGGATCTCGGCCCGCTCGCTCTCTATCTGGCGAGCGATGCGTCGCGCTACATGACCGGCGCCGCCCTCGTCATCGACGGCGGCTACACGCTGTGGTGAGAATGCAGCGCGCCGACGGCTACGGGCGATTGAGGTATGCCATCAGGCGCTTGGCCTCGGCGGGCGTGTAATTGAACGACTCCCTGTGGCCGTCCCATTCCACGGTGAAGCGCTCACCACTTTCGAACTCCGGTTGGCGGCGTTCCTTGACCGTCCAGAGTTTCGATTCCATGAGTAGCCGCTGCGCTTCGCGAAATGTCTCTGGCGGCAGGCTCCAGCGTTCCTGGTCTGGCGTGGTCTTTCCGTTCGATGACTGGCCATGGTGCATCATGAACGCGTCGCAGCTTGTGGTTTCGCAAGTGCATGTTCCATCACGCTCCAAGATCCAACGTGCCGATGATCGGCCGCCGTGTTTCGCCCAGCTTCCGTAATCGATGACAATCTGCCGAGCCTGGCCAATGCTCTCCGCCATTGCCGCGGCATCGTCGGCCGGCGTCATTCGAAACGCCTGGAAAGGAGTGCAGCCTGCCAGGAACAACAGCATCAGACGGGACGTTCGCATGCCAAATCCCTGAAAAGCCGATGAATTGGTTGTTGGAAAACCACGGCGGGCGGGGTACGATAACAGAAACTGCAAAACGAGCAAGGTCGGTTCTTCAAGGGGGGGGAATCATGCTACAGATCCTCGGCCACGGAAGCAAAGCGTGTGACGGGTTGACGCGTCGCGCAGTTCTGAAAGCCGCTTGCGGCTTAGCGCTCGGAGGTTCCCTCGCAAACGCTAAGCCGCAAGCGGCCCGGGGGCGGGTGCGCTCCGTCATCCTCATCGATCTCTTCGGCGGGCCGAGCCATCTCGACATGTTCGATCCGAAGCCCGACGCTCCGGCGGAGATTCGCGGCGAGTTCGAGGCGATGCGCACTTCGTTGCCGGGCGTCCTGGTATCGGAGCATTTGCCGCGCGTGAGCGAGTGGATGAATCGCACCTGTCTGATTCGGACAGTGTCGCATCCTTACAACAGCCACAATCCGTATGGCGTGATGACAGGCTACACGGGCGGGCAGGATCAGCGCGATTACTACTCCAGTCCGACGAATCATCCGAGCATGGGCTCGGTGTGCCATTACGCGGGGCTGACTCGGCCCGATGTGCCGCCGTATGTCGTCTTGCCCGCGTATCCCGGCTACAGCCAGGGGTTGCGTCGCGCGGGTCCGTACGGCGGGTATCTCGGCAGCCAGTACAATCCGCTCTTCAGCCAGTGTAATCCGACGTTCGATCGCGAGGTAGGCGCCGCCGATTTCTATAATCCGACGCTCCGGCCGATGGGCGATCCGACGCTGCCGTCGCTCGAAGCCACGGTGACGCTCGACGCGCTGGACCGCCGGCGTTCGCTGCTGGAGCAGGTCAATCAGCAGGCAGCCCGGCTCGATTCGTCGCGCGCCATCGAAATGATGGGCGTCCGCCAACGCCAAGCGTTCGATCTCTTGATGAACGCGACAACACGGTCCGCCTTCGATCTCGCGCAAGAAGCGCCCGGCGTGCGCGAACGCTATGGCCGTGACCTGTTCGGCTCCAGCGCCCTCCTGGCTCGGCGGCTGGTCGAGGCGGGCGTCACGTTCATCACGATCCACACCGAGTCGCGCGGCAACGGGCACTGGGACACGCACAGCAACAACTTCAACATGCTGCGCGGCTGGTTGCTGCCGTACCTCGATCGCACCTTGACCGCGCTGTTCGAGGACTTGCACCAGCGCGGCCTGTGGGACCAGACGCTGGTGATGGTGAATGGCGACATGGGCCGCACGCCACGCATCAACGCCAACGCCGGCCGCGACCATTGGCCCCAGTGCGGGTTCTGCCTGTTCGCGGGGGGCGGCGTGCGTCAAGGCCACGTCCACGGCCGCAGTGATCGCGGCGGCGGTTACCCGGTCGAGTTCCCGGTGACGCCGGGCGATTTGTGCGCGACGGTGTACCAACTCTTGGGCCTGGACCCGCACATGATGGTTCCCGATCAGACGGGACGGCCGACGCACGTGGCCCACGGTGGGGAGCCGATTCGTGGTATCATGGTGTGAAAGGAAGGAGGTACTTACGATGATCCTTGGAAAAGCTGAGCCGCTGGTGATGTGGATCGAGGATGATCCCGAAGAGAACGCCAAGGCAGCCGCTCAGCGCGGGCGGTTCCGCAAGAACTCCGATTGGCTGCAGGCACACATCCCCGATGTCTATTCGCAACATCGCGGAAAGTGCATTTGTGTCGCCGGCCAGGAACTATTTGTCGCGAACACGGCACCGGAGGCAATTGCCTTGGCACGCGAGGCGCACCCGGAAGATAATGGTTGCCTGATGCGCTACATCCCGCGCGAGAGAATGGAACGGATCTATGCTCATCTTCGGTCGCTGGCAAGCATGTGACGATGGCATCGTCCGTCCGATCATCGAGGGCGAAGTGCTCTCGGCAGACGGCGCGACCTGGGAGCCGACGGAGTTCTTGGCCGATGTGGGCGCGGATCGCACGGTTTTCAACGCAGAGTTTCTCACCACATTGGCCCTGCCTCAGCTCACCGCGTTTCACCAGCTCGGCGGTGTGGGCGGCGCGGCGTCCACCGTTGTTATCCGAACCCAGATCCGATTCGCTCTCGATGGCGGTCGTCATCTTATCATGCAAGGAAGCTTCGCCGGATTCACGAACCCGAGCGCCATCGACATGAACATCCTCGGTCGCGATATCACGAACTTGTTTGCGCTGATCGTCGATCGACAAGGTGATGTCGTTTGCATGATCGGCAAAGGGCATCAATACGCGATAACCACGCAACTCTGATAGACGTGCGGTCCAGCAATGTCGCGCAAGGCGAGGAGTAGATTCGTGATATCATCGTGTGAATGAAAGGGAGGGCGCAAATATGCCGACAGAATCGAAGCCGATCAAGTTCCCGATTGTGCCGCTGAAATACGCGGGTAAGTGGATCGCCTGGAATCACGAACGTACGCGCATCGTGGCCAGCGGGCGTACCGTTCAAGAGGTCATGAATGCCGCCAAGGCAGCAGGAGAGGCAGATTCGATTCTTGAAAAAGTCCGGACGGTGAGTCAGCGATGCGTGAGTCTTCGTCGTCCAAATGTCACGCCGAGACTGGAGCGATCACGATGATTGTGTGGAACGAATATAACTGCCAGGTCAGCGGCGGCACGTATAAGTTCGTCGAGTGCGAGGATTGCAAGCAAAAATACGTCTACCGCATGATGCGCGAGGCGGCGGGCCAAGGCAACAGTTTGTACTTCCTCGACAATGCCGGCGCCGAACGGCGGGCGAAGAATCAGGCCGAGGCGATCCTCAAGAAAACGCTCGCTGCCGAGTGCGATGCAGTGCCGTGCCCCAAGTGCGGCGCGTATCAGCAGGACATGATGGCGAAGCTCTGCCGGGAGTATCGCCTATGGATGTTTTGGACTGGCGTGTTCGCAATCTTCGCTGGCGTTCTTTCCGGCAGCCTCGGCTTCATTCTCTTTGAAGCCGATTCACGCGGATGGGGCCTCGGCCTCGGCGTGGTAACGCTCCTTGGTTTCGCCGGCGGCATCGGTCTGATCGTCTGGCGCAGGAAACTGGCCGACGCCTTCGAGCCCAACGACACGCCACTCGAAGATCGGCTCGCGATCGCCGCCGTGAGATCGACCAAGGTGAATAACTTCGAGAAATGGCTCAAGGAACAAGAGATCGACGCGGACCAGCCGATCATGAACTGACGTCAGTAAAGGCAATCTTGTATTCAGGGAATGAGCCGAGCGTACTTTCGCCTGTATTGTGGGGGGGGGGGCACAGATGAACCATCCATCTCATCCGACGCGCCGTGATGCCTTGCGTGCCGGCGCTATCGGTCTCGCTGGGCTTGGACTCGCCGAGTTGTCGGCGCTGCAGGGTCTGGCGACGCCGAACACGCCGCGGGCGCGCTCGGTCATTTTCGTCTTCCTGACCGGCGGGCTGTCGCATCAGGACAGCTTCGATCTGAAGCCCGACGCGCCCGACACGGTGCGCGGCGAGTTTCAGCCGATCGCCACGCGCACGACCGGCGTGCGCATCTGCGAACATTTGCCGATGCTGGCGGATCGCACCGACAAATACGCGATCATCCGCTCGATGGCGACCGGTAGCGACGGCCACGAGGTCGCGTGCCATATGCTGCTGACGGGCCGGCTCGATATGCCGGTCGGGTTCTCGACACAAAACGTGCCGAATCCCAACGAATGGCCATCGATCCCCGTGCAGGTCAATCACGCAAAGGATGGTCGCGGCCGCAACAATCTGCCGGTGTCGGTCGTGCTGCCCGAGCCGAGCATCAACGAGGCGGGGCGCGTGCGGCCCGGCCAATACGCGGGGCGACTGGGAGCGCGCTGGGAAGCGTGGCACCTGCGTATGGCGACCGCCTGCGCCCTCGGCAACGGCGCCTGCCCGAGCTGCTTCCGCCATGACGACACGGCCGGCTTTCGTCACGAACCGCCGACGATCTTCGAGACGCCGACTTTGACGTTGCCCGACGGCGGCAACGAACGCTTGCGCGGCCGCGTCAGTCTGCTCGACTCGATTGAACATCAGCGCCGTGATCTTGACCGCTCGGCCGAGAGCCAGCGTCTTGATCGGCATCGCCAGCAAGCCCTCAGCGTGCTCAACGATCCACGCACCCGCGCCGCCTTCGAAGTCGAACGCGCCGACGAACGCACGCTGGCACGCTATGGCCGCAACAAATTCGGGCTGTCGCTTTTGATGGCGAAGCGACTGGTCGAGGCGGGCGTCGGTCTGGTGCAGGTGAATCTCGGCAAGAACTCGTCGTGGGACACACATCGCCGCAATTTTCTCAACCTGCGCGACAATCTCTTCCCGTACTTCGATCGTTCCGTGTCGGCACTGCTCGATGATTTGCACCAGACAGGCCTGCTGCGCGACACGCTGGTGATCGTCACCGGCGAGTTCGGCCGCACGCCACGGATCAATCGCGACGCCGGGCGCGACCACTGGGGGCCAGTGATGAGCCTGATGATCGCCGGCGGCGGCGTGCAAGGCGGCCGCGTCATCGGCGCCTCGGATCGCATCGCTGCACAGCCTGCGGCCGATCGACAGACGCCGGAGAACCTGGCGGCCACGCTGTACGCGGCACTTGGCATTCCGCACACCGCCACCTGGCACGACACCGACGGCCGGCCCTACGAACTCTATCGCGGCCAACCGATCGCGGGATTGATGTGAGAAGGGAAGTCTAGCGAGACGGAAACGCGATCACCGATCGACGTCCTTCGAAGACGGCGGCATCATGCGCTTCTCGACCACGGCAGGCACGCCGTACTCGCTCAAGCGTTCGGCCTCGCCGTCGATCGGCTTAAACCAGTCGGGGGTCGCGTCCCAGAGTTTCTGAATCATCTCGTCCTTGAGTTCCGCGAACGTGAGCCGGCCGTAATCGGACTTCATCTCCCAGGCTTGCCGGCGCCAATCGTCGACCGAATCCTTGTCGTAGTTGGCATAGAAATTTTGCTCGCCTTTCCATTTCAGGTACTTTTCGAGAGGCTCCTCGACGCCGAGTTCCACGATCGGCTGCTTGAGCGCGAGTGAGGCGAACAGGCAGCCCTCGATGTCGGCGTGCGTTATCGTGAGCCCTTTGCCGGCGGGCGATTTCAGGGCGAAGATCGATTGGGTGGTGAACACCGACGAGCGCTCCATCTTCCAACGCACGCCCTGATTCATCGGCATCGCCTTGTTGGCGGCCCGGATGTCGAGCAGCGAGCCGTCGAGCGTCACGAGCGAATCCTTCATGTCCACGTGCAGGAGCCGGCAACCGTTGAGGGCGACAAGGTCGCCCCGGCCGCGCACGAAGCACTCGTGGAATTCGACGCGTGCGGATGAGGGGTTGGGAACGCCCATCTTTACCATGCGATCGAGATCGACGAAAGTGACGACGTTTAGCGGCACATTGTTGGAAGCACGCAAAGTCAGATAGCAATTCTTGAAGACGCAATGCCCCGATTCGCCGAGATGGATGATCGACTGCATTTGGAAAAGCGCGCTGGCCGGATCGACAATGATCTCCATATTCTCGATTTGCAGCTTGTTGCCGTCCTGGACCTTGAACAGGAAGGAATCCTTGTCGTTATAAAGCTTGTCGAGCAAGAGGATCGGCTCGCAGCCCTTGAAGGGCTTGATCGTGACCGAGATGCCCGGTTTGAGCGCGATGGGGGGGATAATGATTTCATTTTCGACGCCGTGCTTGATGAGGATAATGTCGCCGTCCTCCGCGCCGGCGAGCGCTTCGCCGAGGCTGGCACGGACGCCGGGGGTTTTGCCCTTGTCGTCGGCATCGACGATTTTCTCGCGTACCTTGGGAGCAGGTTGAGGAATATTCACGAGCCGCACCGGCGCCGGCATCGGGCCCTGCCAGCTCTGCCTCATGCCGAAACGATCGTGATATTCAGCCTTGAGCTGGAACGCGGCCAGATCGGCTATGAGTTCGAGCTTCGAATTTCTCGTCCACGGGCTCACGCTGATTTCGTTCGAGTTTTGATCGCTGCCGCGGCCCTTGGTGAGAAATTCCTGGAACGCGCTCAGATTGTTGATGAGCGGCTCGTTCTTCTCCGTCACGCCATCTTTGTTGAAGCGCCGCTCTACAAACAGATTGAGATTGTGATACAGGTTGCTTTCACCCACGTATTCGATCGGCGCCGCGGGATCGGGCAGGAAGATTAGGCTCGGCGTCGGCGGCAGGAATTCGGGCAATGCGGCCAGTATCGGCGAGGAGGAAAGCGTACCATCGGGGCGAGAAAAGACACTGTATCGAGCATGAATCTGGGCCGATGCCTTCGGGGCGAAGCGGAACGCCGGGCCATGCACCACGAATCCGTCGCATTGTTGCAGATGCACGTTCGTGTTGGTTTTGGTGCAGTCCTTGCGAAATTGAATCAGCGCCGCGTGCGGCATGAAAGCGCAGTTTGTGAGATTGACCGTGGCGGCGCCGTTGATCGCGATGGCCACTTGACCGCCCGTCTGCGGAGCGCTGTCGAAGAGACAGTCGTTCAGGATCACTATTGGCTTCGGATGATCGGCGTTCTCCGGGGTGTCGATGAAAAGCGACGCGATCGGGCCACGCTGGGGCAGCAGTGGCGGCACCTTGGGCTGGGCGAACACGCATTGCTCAAATTTGACTGTCTTGACGCCTCGCACCGTGACCGCGGCGGCGACGACGCCATCTTTCGGCCAGACGTTGTCAGCATCAATCTCGAACCGAATTTTCCTGAAAATGACTTCCTCGCCGCCTTCTACCAAGAGGCCGACAGGCACACTGGCTTTCTTGAAATCAAACTGCGTGCCATTGTCCAGGTTGTCGGCTGTTTCGAGTTCGAGACGCTGATCCTTGGCGCCCTTAAAGACAAGTCCCGTTTCAAGATTTATCTTGCCGTCGATCGTTGCCTTGATCTCCTTGGCATTGGTGTCATCAAAGATTTCTTTCAATTGGTCACGATCGGAGGCAACCGTCGGGCGGACCTTGGGCGTCGGGTCAATGATCGGGTTAGGACCGGGTCCTGGTTTTGGCAGGCCCGCCTTGTTCTCGACGAAGTTCGGGGTCTGCCACCTCTGCGGCGTCGGATCGGTATGCAGCGAGAGGAACAGCGTGATGATGACGAGTACCCCCAGCGCCAGGCCCATCGCGAGGGCAGGCCGCTTTTGCATCTGACCGGGGAGGGGCGTTTCGACGAACATCCCGCCTTCGGGGAGGTCGTTCGCCGCGCCAAGGCCCTGGGCGACTTGCATAAGATGCTGGGCGAGATGAATCGGCCTTTGATAGCGATCCTTGGGTTTCTTCGCCATCATCTTGCCGAGGATCATCACGATCTCGGTGGGGATGCGCGGATCGATCAGACGCGGATCGGTCGGCGCATGATGCTGATGGTGATCCAGCTTCTTGGCGGGCGTTCCTTCCGGCACCGGGGCCATGCCTGTCAGGAGATGGTAGAACGTGCAGCCCAAGGAATAGATGTCACTGCGCGAATCGGCCTCGCGCGGATCGAGCGCTTGCTCCGGCGAGATGTAGTCAAACGTACCTAGCGTGACGCCAGACTGAGTCAGATCCTCGCCACGCCGCTCCAGGTTGCGGGCCAGGCCCATATCGACGAGCTTGGCGCGGCCAGTGGGCGTGATGATGATGTTCGACGGCTTGACATCGCGATGGACCACGCCGCGCGTCGCCGCGTGCTCCAGTCCGGTCGCAACTTGCAGGATGTAGCGCACCGCCTCGGCGACCGGGATTCGGCCGCGTTGTTCCATCAACGTCCGCAGGTTCATGCCTTCGACATACTCGAAGGCGATGAAGAAAATTCCTTGATCATCGCCGCAGTAGAAGACGCGTGCGACGTTTTCGTGATCGAGCTTGGCGGCGGCGCGGGCTTCTTGACGGAAGCGTTCGACGTTTTCAGGCTCCTCGGCCGTTTCGGGCGGCAGGATCTTGAGGGCGACGAAGCGATCGAGCTGCGTGTCGCGGGCGCGAATCACCGCCGCCATGCCGCCGACGCCGATCGGTTCGATCAGCTCATAGTGCGCAAGACGATTGCCACGCAGGCTGGCGATGAGGGAGTCTGGCGTGGTCGGTTTGCGCGCGAGGTCGGTGAGTTTTTTCAGGGTATTCGAGATCGGTTGTCCCAGAGGCGTCGTCTTGGAGATGACGGTAGGGGATTCGTCGGTCGGGCGCGTACCTTCGGGGTGGACGACCGCTTCGTCAGCGGTGACACGCCGAAGTTCGGGACCGGCTTTACCTTGTAGGCTGCTCGCCATGCGCGCCTCAGTTGGACGTCAATATCGCTGCGACTCGGACATGCAAACGCATCACAGGATCGAAATCCCCATGTCGATCGCCACCTTGCGATTCACGATACCTCGCTGATTGGGCACAACTACTCGCGTCAGCGTTCCATCAGAGCTTTGGGGGGTGATCCCTTGGCTACTTAGGATAGTCTTCCTCGCCTGAAGATATGAACACGGGAGGAAGAGATCCCAACACTCAAAGCAAAACAAGTATAATCTCTAACACCGCTCGAAGTCAAGAGTTTCGCCAAATTAGGGGAAATGGAGATTCTCGCCGTGGATGCCATCGAGTATCTCGATTGGGGAGTGTACAACCATTTTGCCGCCAGGCATCGCCATCTGGTGATCGTGCTGCAACCTGCTAATTACGTGGGCAGTTACGCTGTCATCGGGGCATTATTTGGGCTCGCGTTCACCTGGCTGCTAGTCCAGAAGAAGATCCGCCCGGCGACCATCGTGGTCGCAAGTGCGTTGGCGGCCTGGGGCGTAATCGAGGCGACGCAGTTTCTGGTGCCGCGACATCGGCCTCCCGATGCACAAAATTGGTTGGGTGCGTCAACAGCTGTAGGGAGCTATCCTTCCCCGCGTGTCTTTTTGTTCACGCTGGTAATGATCGTGATGGGATTGGCGCTCTGGATGTCCAGGCCTCGTTTGTGGATTCGCGGCGTATATCTCGTGCTTGCGACGACCCTGACGGTATGGGTATGTGTCAGCCAGTTCTTTCTGCCACTCCATTTTTTCAGCGACGCGATCGGCGGGCTGGCTGGCGCGGGCCTGATCGGCTGGCTCGCTTACCTGTTCATGCAACTGGGATCGCATTCAACTGAACTGCCTGCCGTTTCTCAGCCCTCGGGCCCATCAGATGCGATCCAGGATTTGTCGCGCACTCAAGGGATCCAGAAATGACGCGCATTGCAAGAAATGCTCGCTTTTTATTTGCATCTTCGCGCCGACCCCGCACAATGAAGATGAATCTATCGCTCGGCTTTTTGGAAGTTTGCCAATGAAACCTCTGCAACGACTTTTCTTTGCCATCACCTTTGTCAGTCTTCTTGGAGTGCACGCGTTTGGGCAGGGCAAGCAGTCCGACGAGAAAAAGCCCGCGGAGAAAAAGCTCGAACCCGCCAAGAATGACGACAACCGCTTACCACACACGAAGCTCACGCCCGCCAAACGAACGCCCGACTTGTGCCTGTTGACATATCGAGTCAGTACCGCGTCGCCCGGCTGCCAGACGCACTTCGACCAGGGCTTGGCTTACTACTACTCCTATGTATGGATGGAAGCCGCCCGCTCATTCGAGACGGCGACGAAGCTCGATCCGAATTGCGCTCTCGCCTGGTGGGGCCTGAGCAAGGCTTGCGAAAAGTGGGGCAAGGCCGCGTATGCGCCGCCGCTCAAGAAGGCGCAAGAATTAATGGCTCTGGCCAACGAGCGCGAACGACGCCTCATCAAGGCACGCCTTCAGGAGAAGGGGCTCATCGACACCGTCAAGCTGGAGGATCGCAAAAAGGAAGCGGTCAAAACGCTCGACGAACTGTTGGCGCTGTACGACGACGACGAGGAAGGCTGGTTCGCGCGGGCCCAGGTTGCGGAGGGGCCGAATGCCGCGGTGCCGTTTTACAAGGCGCTCTTGCGCATCAACCCGCTTCATCCCGGCGCGCATCATGAGCTTGTCCATCATTACGAGAACATTCGCCGACCCGCATTGGGCTGGCCGCATGCCATCGGCTACGTGGAGTCCTCGCCTGGCCTACCGCACGCCTTGCACATGCAGGCCCATCTCGGCATGCGCATCGGCAAATGGTCGAAGTCCACCGACTGGTCGGCCCGCGCGATCGAGCTCGAAGAAGCGTATCACAAGGAAATGAACGTCCAGCCTAACGAAGACTGGCAGTTCAGCCATCATCTCGAAACGCTGATGCAGTCGCTCATCCACGACGGCCGATTCAAGGAAGCTCGTGAGCTTCGCAAGAAATGCGAAAGCTACAAGTACACCCAACGCGTCCACTGGTTCAGGCTCGCCTTGGCCGAACGCGATTGGGACGAGGCGCTCAAGCAGGCGAACGGATATCCCAAAGACAAAATAATGATGAGCTACTTGCGGGCCCTCGTTTATCTCAACAAAGGGGATGCTCAGCGCGCGTTGCCGGAAGTCAACGCCTTGCAGGAAGCCTTCCTGACCAATCGAACCAACAAGGATCTCGAACTTCGCCTGTGGCTCGCGCAGGGCCTGTTGCAATGCGCCACTGGCAGCGGCGACGCGGGCGTGAAGCTGCTCGCCAAGACGGTCGAACGCACCAAGGACGATTACGCCAAGCACGCTTGGGGCCATGGCGCCTATTACATGGAGTACTGGGGCGTCGGCGCATTGCGCGCCAATCGCCTGGCCGATGCCGAGGAAGCGTTCCTGGAAGCACTGGCCCACGACGCCGGTTCGGTGCGCGGCGCACTCGGCATGTACGTCGTTTGCGAACGCCAGGGACGCATGGAAGAAGCCAATCGCTTTGCCGAGCTGGCGCAGCGTTGCTGGCGCAAGGCAGATGCGGGGTTGATTCAAGCGGAGATGGAATATCTGCAGACGCTGGCAACCTCGCCTCGCGCCGCGACGGAAGTCAAGCGATCCAATTAATGCGGAGAGAATGCCATGGTGGTCCGACTGCCTGAATTCCGCACGTTAGCCAAATTGATGGAACGCCTGGGTGACGTGTCGCCAGATCGAGTCCGCGTTCATCCCGCCGCCGGGACGGCGACGGTCATGGATGTCGAGCGCATTCGCAAAAAAGAAGGCCTGTTGTGCGAACTTGTCGAAGGTGTGCTCGTGGAGAAAGCCATGGGACTGGAAGAATCAAGCCTGGCGGGATTCTTGCTGGGACTGCTCAATGTTTTCGTTATCCCTCGCAACCTGGGCAAAGTAACAGGATCCGATGGCACGATTCAGATCGCGGCTAACCTCGTGCGGATCCCAGACGTTGCCTTTTTTCCTTGGGATCGCCTGCCCAATCGACGCATGCCGAAGAAGCCCGTCCCGAATGTCGTTCCAAAACTGGCGGTCGAGGTGTTGAGCAAGAGCAACACCAAACGGGAAATGGCCATCAAACGCGCAGAGTATTTTCGCGCCGGCGTGGCGCTGGTTTGGGAGATCGATCCTCGCAAGCGCGCGGTGGCTGTCTACACTTCGCTCACCGATGTGGTCAAGCTGGGCATCGAAGACACGCTTGACGGAGGCTCGGTTCTGCCCGAATTCGAATTGCCGCTCAAGGACCTGTTCGCCGAAATGGATCGCAAAGGATGAGGAGATCGGAATGCGCGCTGCGGTAATCCTATTCGCATGTAGTCTTGTCGGAGTCGACCCCTGTAAGTCCGGCCCGCAGCCGAACCAGCGGCCCGGACCCTATTCCGCGCTTGTTTGTGTCGGCAAGGAACGCGGCACCCAGCATTGCTACATCTGCGAGGCCGCCGCTCGGCCCACAATTATCGTCTTCGCCCGTTCGATGAGCGATCCGCTCGGCAAGCTCGTCAAACAGATCGACGGCGCCATGACAGAGCACAAGGCTGATGACCTGCGCGCCTGGGTGACGTTTCTCGCGGACGATCAGACGAAGCTGGATCCGCAGGTTGTCAAGTGGGCACAACGGCACGCGGTCAGCAATGTGCCGTGCGCCGTCTTCGAGGACACCGTTGGGCCGCCGACGTATCTGCTCGCAAAGGAAGCCGAGGTGACGGTGCTGTTGTCGGTCAAGCAAAAGGTCGTCGCCAACTTCGCGTTTCGCGCGAATGAATTGAATGACGCGACGATTGCGGAAATCGTGAAGGCCCTGCCGAAGATCGTCAAGAAATAGGTCCTCGTTTAGCCCAAGGTCGCAGACGCGGGCATTCCGCGTCTGCGACGCGGGGCTAAACAATGGAACGGTCCATGTCCACCAAAAAAATCCTCGCCTTCGACCTCGGCGCCGAATCGGGCCGCGGCCTCATCGGCTCCTTCGACGGCGAACGGCTCGCTCTCGAAGTCGTGCATCGCTTCCCCAACGGCGGTGTGCCGACGCTCGATACGCTCCACTGGGATGTCCTTGGTCTCTGGCGTGAGATACTCGCGGGCCTGCGTAAAGCGTCGGCCGAACATGGCCCTCTCGCCTCGGTCGGCGTCGATACCTGGGGCGTCGATTTCGCGCTTTTAGGCCGAGACGGCAACCTGCTCGGCAATCCGCGCCACTATCGCGATCCGCACACCGAAACCATCATGGACGCCGCCTTCGCGAAGGTCTCCAAAGCCGAGATCTTTCGCCAGACCGGCATCCAGTTCATGCGCTTCAACTCGCTTTTTCAAATCCTGGCGCTGATGCGCGACCGCTCGCCGCTGCTGGACATTGCCGAGACGATGCTGTTCATCCCCGATCTCTTCCACTACTGGATGACCGGCATCAAGGTCAACGAATACACCGACGCCTCGACGAGCCAGATGATCCATCCCGGCACGCGCACCTGGGCGCGCGATCTTATCCGGAGTTTCGCAATCCCGGAGCGGATTCTCGGCACGCTGGTGCAACCCGGCACAGTGCTCGGACCGTTGCGTTCGAGCGTGGCGGCGCACGCGGGCTGCGCGTCGATCCCCGTGATCGCGCCGGCGACGCATGACACCGCCGCCGCCGTCGCCGCCGTGCCCGCGTCGGGCGAAGCGTGGGCGTACATCAGTTCCGGCACGTGGTCGCTCATGGGCGTCGAGACGAAGACGCCGAAAACGGACGAGCACACACTGCGCGTCAACTTCACCAACGAAGGCGGCGTCGGCGGCACAATCCGTCTGTTGAAAAACATCATGGGCTTGTGGCTCGTGCAGGAATGCCGCCGCGCCTGGGAACGCGCTGGCGTCACCTACGATTACGCCGACCTGATGAAGCTGGCCGAGAACGCCACGCCGTTCGCGAGCATCGTCAACCCCGACGACGCCTCGTTCATGCTGCCGACGAGCATGCCGCAGGCGATCGGCGATTACTGCAAGAAGACTAGCCAGCCGATCCCGACGGAACCTGGCAACGTGACGCGCTGTGCCCTTGAAAGTCTCGCCTTACGCTATCGCTGGGTGTTGGAACGCCTGGAGGAATTGGTCGGCAAGAAGCTCGAGACGATCCACATCGTCGGCGGCGGTTGCCAGAACACGCTGCTATGTCAGCTGACGGCAGATGCGTGTGACCGTCAAGTGATTGCGGGCCCTGTCGAAGCCACCGCAATCGGCAACGTGCTGGTGCAAGCGATCGGCCTGGGCTTGCTCGACTCGCTGGCGGACGGGCGGGCGGTGGTGCGCCGGTCGTTCGAGGTGAAGGCGTATGAGCCACGCGACCATGAGAGATGGGCGGAACCGTATCGGCGGTTTCTGGGCATGATCGGATAGTACGAGATCGCCGCTTGCGGCTTAGCGCTCGCAGACTGGCTTCCGAGCGCTAAGCCGCAAGCGGCAGATCACACGTTTCACTTCTTCACTGGCGCCAAACTGATGTTCTTGTCGGTCGGGAAGTCCTTCGGAATCGGCAGCGTCACGTTGCCGGTCGCGGCCCATTCGGTGCCGCGGTTCAACGTCGTCTGGAAGCCAACGCAGAGCATTGCATTGGCGTCGTGGCCCATCGGCGTGTGAAAGACGCGGCCCTTGCCGTAGCTGACGGTCCAGATCATCGGTTCGTGAACGCCAGTGCCTTTGCCCTTGGGTGCCGCGGCGGTCGCGAGTAGATGGACGTTTTCGATGGGGCCGCGCATGTTGTCGTAGAGTTCGTCATTGTTGTGCAGCCATTCGAGAGGCATGCCCATGGTGACGGGGTGTTTGTCGTCGCGGATGGTGACGGAGAACTTACCTGAGTAGCGGTGGCCGGGGCCGTCGCCTTTGCCCTTGGGGATGATGACCTTTTCTCCTTTGTCGTTTAGCAGCAGACGATCGCCGGTGTTGGCCCCGTACCAGCCCATGCCGACCATTTGACGATATTCTTTCCAGCCGCCGAAGGAATTATTGGCAGCGTGGACGATGACGAGCGCGATCTTACCGTCCTTCAGCTGCTGGTCGAACGTGTCATTGAATTCCTTGGGCCAGAGGGCGCCGTTGTAATTACTGACAATGACGTCGTATTTGCTCAGATCGGGCGGGAACGCCACGGACACCCAGCCGTCGGGAGCCTTGTCGCCGGTCTTGAGATTGGTGGAGACATCGACGGTGTACCGGCCGCTGTCAAGCAGGGCCTTCTTCATCACCGGCGTGGTGGCGCGCCAGTTGTGATTGTTTTGCCCATCGATGATGACGACGCGAAGTTTCTTGTCGCCTGCCTGGAGGGAGGCGGCGGAGACCGCGAACACGGCAAGGGCGATCGACAGCAGGAAGATACGGCGCATGTCAGAGAGCCTTTCTGCAATGGGTTAACCTCCCCTCTCTCCCTGTACTCAGGGGGAGAGGGGTGAACGGGTACAGGAATGCTTGATGTTGAGGTTGATTATCGCAGGCCCAACGGGGAATGCAAACAAGAAAATCCACGCGATCGAAACAGAAAGAGCCCGCCGGCGCGACGAGAGCGCCCGCAGGCTCTTACTGTTTACCGTTTGCGTGGTAGCGTTCGGGTACTCGATCCCGAGCGCTAAGCCGTAAACGGCAAGATGGCGGCTACTTCACCGTTTCTTTGAGCTGCTTCAGCGCCAGCACCTTGACAACGGTGCGCGCCGGCTTGGCCGCGATTTGGATCGGCTCCTTCGTCTTCGGGTTGATGCCCATGCGCGCGGCTTGCGGCGGTTTCTTGTGCCGCTTGACCTTCAACATGCCCGGCAACACGAAGAGCCCTGGGCCCTTCTTGCCGATCTGCGACTTGATGTAGTCGGTGAGCGTGTCCATGAACGCTCCGACCTGCTTCTTGGTCAGACCGGTCTTGTCGGCGAGCGCGGCATACACCTCGGTCTTCGTAGCGGCCTTCGGCTTGTCACTCATGCGATGCTCCTCAATGGCAAAAGAAAGGGGTCTCACCCATGTCCTGATGATGGATTGCGTGGATCAAGTTAGATTCCGCGACAAGGATTGTCAAGAGAATGTCGATAATTTCGTGGTTTTTTTCAGGTTTTTTTTTGGATGCCACGCCCTAATTTCGATTAGCGCTCACAGGACGCCGCGCAAAAATTCAACCCGAACAGGCGCGGCTCAACCAATCCACGCGGCGTCGGTCGGTTGATGGCATACCAGATCCGCGGGAGCGAACCACAAGGAAACCTCCGCAGCCGCGTTCTCCGGGCTGTCGCTGCCGTGGATGAGATTGTTCTGCACGGAGATGCCATAGTCGCCGCGAATCGTGCCCGGCGGCGACTTGGCGCCGTCGGTCTTGCCCATCATCTCACGCACCACGGAGACGGCCTCGCGCCCTTCCCACACGATGGCGACCGTGGGGCCGCTCGTCAGGAAGCTAAGCAAAGATTCGTAAAAGGGTTTTCCCTTATGGACGGCGTAGTGCTTCTCGGCCAGGTCGCGGCTCGCTTGCAGGAACTTCATGGCGACGAGCCGAAGCCCCTTTTGCTCGAAACGCTGGATGAGCGTGCCGACGAGCCGGCGCTGGATGCAATCGGGCTTGAGAAGGACGAGCGTGCGTTGCATGGATTACCTCGTTTGTTCGTCCAGTGCTCGCGCGACGCCGAGCGAGCGCTAAACGAATCCATTATTTGTGAAAAGTGCTTACCTTCGCCAAGAATGCCTTATTATCCGCATATTTTGGCAGCTGCTGCACCAGCGATTCCATCGCCTCCTGCGGGCTCAAGTCCATCAGGCTACGGCGCAGCAGCGTCACCAACGGCAGTTCTTCCTTCGAAAAGAGGCGCTCTTCCTTGCGCGTGCCCGATTGGCCGATGTCGATGGCGGGATAGATGCGGCGATCGGCTAGCTTGCGATCGAGGACGAGCTCCATGTTGCCGGTGCCTATGAACTCTTGAAAGATGACGTCGTCCATGCGCGAGTTGGTCTCGATGAGGGCGGTCCCCATGACAGTGAGCGAGCCGCCTTCCTCGAAGACGCGCGCGGTGCCGAAGATGCGTTTCGGAATTTCGAGGGCGCGCACATCGACGCCGCCGGACATGGTGCGTCCGGCGCCGGAGACGTTTTTGTTGTAGGCGCGCGCGAGACGGGTCAGGCTGTCGAGCAAGACGAAGGTGTCTTTGCCGCACTCGGTGAGGCGTTTCGCGCGTTCCATCACGAGTTCGGCGAGCCGGGCATGCTCGGTGCTGTCGCGATCGTTGCTGCTGGCAATGACCTCGCCTTTGATCGTGCGGCGCATTTCGGTCACTTCTTCAGGGCGCTCATCGATCAGCAGCATAATGATCTGCATTTCGGGATGATTCTTGGCGACAGCCTGTGCGAGATGCTGCAAGAGGATGGTCTTGCCGGTGCGCGGCGGCGCGAC
>SYHD01000317.1 GCA_005799265.1 Planctomycetia bacterium
CGCCCGCGTCTGCGACGCGGGGCTAAACATCAATAACGAATCAAACTAAACACATCGTGCGGCCGTAGTTTTTCGCGGCCCAGCAGGAAGCTCAATTCGACGAGCACGCAGCAGCCGGCGACCTGGGCGCCCGCCTGGACGATCAGTTTGCAAGCGGCTTCAAGCGTGCCGCCGGTCGCGAGCAAGTCATCCACGAGCAGGACTTTAGCGCCGGGGTTGAAGCCATCAATGTGCACGTGCAACTCGGCCTGGCCGTACTCGAGGTCGTATTGCAGCTTGTGCGTCTGATAGGGAAGTTTACCTGGCTTGCGCAACGGCACCAGCGGCTTGTTCATCAGGTACGCCATCGGCGCCGCGAACAGGAAGCCACGCGCCTCGGCCGCGGAGAGGGCGTCGATCGGCACGTTCTCGTACTGCTTGACCATCCGGTCGACCGCCTCGTGAAACGCAGCCGAATCAGCCAGGAGCGGCGTGATGTCCTTGAACAAGATCCCGGCCTTGGGGAAATTCGGGATGTTGCGAATATACTTGGCAAGGTCCATTTTGCATCCTTTCAGCCGCTTGCGGCGTAGCAGCGTTCCCTATGGAAATTGTATGAACGGAGCGAGTTTCATGAACCTGATTATTCGGCCCGCGCGCCGGTCCGATGCTGAGGTGATCGTCGAATTCAATCGTCTGCTGGCCAGGGAGACCGAGAACAAGGAGCTCGACCCCGGGATCCTCGCCGCGGGGGTCGTCGCGATGCTGACGGATGCGACCAAAGGGCGCTACTTCGTCGCCGAAGCGTGCCCTCACCCCCAACCCCTCTCCCAGGCGGAGAGGGGAGAAATTGTCGGCCAGCTCGGCATCACGCTCGAATGGAGCGACTGGCGCAACGGCAACTTCTGGTGGATTCAAAGCGTCTATGTCGCGCCCAGGGCACGCAGGCACGGCGTGTTTCGCTCACTCTATCAGCAGGTCCTCAGGGAGGCGCGGCAAGAGCCGAACGTCATCGGCGTGCGGCTCTATGTCGAGCACGACAACGCGGCCGCGCAGGCGACCTATCGCAAGATGGGCATGGTGATGACGGGCTATCAGGTGATGGAGGAAGTTTTCGTTTAGCGCTCGCGCGGCGCCGCGCACGTGCTATGCGGCAAGCGGCTCATGGCAGATCGATCTTGATGGGTACGACCTTTTTTTGGTCGGTGAGAATCCGCTGGTAAAGATCTTCGTCCTGGGCCCACACCTCGCGCACGGCTTGTTTCACCGCGTCGAAGTCCGAGGGTTCCCCCTTCAAGCGTTCAGTCACTTTGATCAGATGCAGCCCAGATACGGTTTGCACGACGTCGCTGATCTCACCCTCCCTCATGGCGAAGGCGGCCCCGGCGAACTCGGGCAGGACGACGAATTTATAGGGAAATTGACCGATATCGCCGTCCTTGTCTTTGCTCGGGCATTGCGAGTGGATCTTGGCGATCTCTTCGAATTTCGCCTTGCCGAGGAGAATCTCCTGACGCCAGACGAGCAATTGTTGCGTCGCCTTGTCGCGCTGCTCCCTGGTTGGATTGGGCGGCAGCTTGATGAGGATGTGGCTGGCGCGGACGTAGATCTTGTCGAAGAACACTTTGTTTTCGTCGTAGTATTTCTTGGCGTTTTCCTCGGGTAGGAGTCGGACGAGCATCGTCCGCCATTGCAAGCGTGCGATAATGTCGCGCCGCAGTTGCTCCTCGGTTTGGCCGCTCTCTGCCAGAAACTCCGCGAAGGACTTTTTCAACTTGACCAGCGCGTCCGACAGTTCTTTGAATTCCTTGTCGAAGTCGGCCTGGCTGACTTGCGTGACTTGCTTGCCGAGGTATTGCCGCATGAGAGCGTCTTCAATGAGCACTTCGAGGGCGGCCTGGCGCGAGTCCTTCTTCTGAGATTCCGTGAGTACGATGACGGAAGGGGGGCGTACATCGAGAATCTTTCGCACCTCGCCTACGAGGATTTTCTCGCCGTTGACAGTGGCGGCGACCTGCTCGTTCGTGAGGTTGACGGGGATGATCTGGGCGCTGGCGCCTGTATTGACGGCGAGCTTGAACGGCGATTTCGGCTGCGCGAACGCCTGGGCGGGAAAGAGCGTTGCCGGGCTTGCCAGCATTGTCCAGAGCACCAGTCGTGTCAACATGATCAACCTCCGTGTTGAAACAATTATCGGTCGGGATGATAACGCTGGGCGCGGAAAAATGGGAGAGCAGTTTTGCGCGCTGATTCCGCAAAACCGCCCACTTCTCCCTTGCTCGCCAATACAATCCCCATTACCATCGTCAACAACTACCACGTCCTAACTTCTCGGAGGTACGCATCATGAAATATGGCACCCTCTCGCGGCGCGGCTTCATGGCCCAATCGCTCGGCGCACTCACAGCAGCCGGCTTGCCGCTCTGGTTCGCCAAGGAAATCGTCGTCGACGCTCAAGAAGCCAAGACCGCCCCGCAGCCCGGCGCAAATGATCGCATTGTCATGGGCGCCATCGGCACTGGCACGAGCCGTTCGACCCGGCCCACCATGCCCGTGCGTGGCGAACGCGGCGTCCACATCATGCAGGCCGCCATGAACGTGCCCGGCGTGCAGATGGTCGCCGTGTGCGATGTCGATCGTCCCAATGCCGAGTTCGCGCAGAACCTGGTGCGCAACGCCACGCCCAACGTCCGCCGGGATT
Organism: Planctomycetia bacterium; assembly: GCA_005799265.1. Classification (GTDB taxonomy): domain Bacteria; phylum Planctomycetota; class Planctomycetia; order Gemmatales; family Gemmataceae; genus SIAQ01. The sequence goes on from SYHD01000317.1 coordinate 2,681, forward strand.
GCGCCGTCCACGCCGATTTCCGCCGTCTCCTGGAAAATCGCGACATCACCGCCGTCACCATCGGCACGCCGGACCACTGGCACGCCTTGATCGCCATTGCCGCGATGCGCGCGGGCAAGGATGTCTATTGCGAGAAGCCGATGACCTTGACTGTCGAGGAAGGCAAGGCTGTCGCGCGCGTGGCCCGTGAGACACGCAAAATCTTCCAGGTCGGTACGCAGCAACGCACCGAGTACGGCGGCCGCTTCCGTCTCGCCGCCGAGCTGGTGCGCAATGGCCGCATCGGGCGCGTCAGCCGCGTCACCACGCTGATCGGCGCCAATCCGGTCGGCGGGCCATTCGAGGTACGTCCCACGCTCGAAGGGCTCGACTGGAACTTCTGGCTCGGCCCGACGGCGCAGGTCGATTACGTGCCGCAGCGCTGCCATTACGAATTCCGTTGGTGGTTCGAATACTCCGGCGGCAAGATGACCGACTGGGGCGCCCATCACAACGACATCGCGCAATGGGCCCTCGGCATGGACGAGAGCGGCCCCGTCAGCGTGCGTGGCACCGGCGCCGCGCCGTCGACTCAGGCCAATAGCTACAACTGCCATCCAACTTTCGAGGTCACCTACACCTACGGCAACGGCCCTAACGGCGGCGAAGGCACGCGCCTGATCTGCCGCAGCGGCCCGGCGCAAGGTTGGCCGATCCGCGAAAACAACAACGTCGCAGGCAACGGCATCCTCTTCGAGGGCGAAGACAACAAGTGGATCTGGGTGAGCCGATCGACCATCCAGGCCAGCGATCGTGCGTTGCTCGACGAAACGTTGCCGGCCAATGCGACGCGTTTGCCGCGCGTGAATGCGATGAGCAATCATCACATGCAAAACTTCATCCAGAGCGTCCGTTCGCGCGAACAGACGATCTGCAACGCCAGCGTCGGCCATCGCTCTGTCGCGGTGTGCCACTTGGGCGTGATCGCAACGCGTTTCTTCCCGAACACGACGCTGCGCTGGGACCCGCGCGAAGAGCGCTTCACCGGCGAAAACGCGGACGCCGCCAATCGCCATCTCGGTCGCGCCATGCGGGCGCCGTGGCGGCTGGAGGCGTGATGAAATTGGTGACGAGCCCGCAGCGCAAGCAAGGGCTTTTCGGTCATGCTCTTGCTTGCGCTGCGGGCTCGTTGCTATGTCGCGTACCTTGTGGACAGGCTTGAATGATCGCGAATTGCTCGCCCAGTGTGAGGTCGATACCTACCGCGCCAGTGGGCCCGGCGGCCAAAAACGCAACAAGACCAGCTCGGCCGTGCGCGTGCGCCATCCGCCGAGCGGGTTGATCGTGATCGCGGAAGAGAGCCGCTCGCAGCACGAGAACCGCGTCAAGGCGCTCAAACGGCTCAAGCAAGCGTTCTTCCTCAAGCTGCGTGAGCCGATTACACTTGAGATGGTCGCCGAATGCGCGGAGATCAAGGCCGTCCGTACGCGCGCCGGTCGGATCGAGGTCGGCCGCAAGGATGTGCGCTTCTGGCCCGTCGTCGGCATCGTGCTCGATGTATTGGAGGCGACCGAAGCGCGCGTCAGCGACGCGGGGCAGTCGCTCGGCGTCACCACGGGGCACCTGATCGATTTTCTCGAGGTCGAACCAAAAATGTGGGAGCAGGTCAATCAGATGCGCCTGCGCTTCGGACACAAGACACTCAAGACGGGAGGTTAACGCCGCTTGGCGTTTAGCGCTCGCATGACGCCGCGGAAGCGCTAAACGAGACGCGGCGAATCGGACCATGCCTGCCCCCGACGGCTTCTCCTGGATCGATCGCCCGCGCCTGGCCGCCATGGCCAAGCCCGCCGCCCTGGAAGAATATCAATGGCTGCGCGAGCAAGGCATTCAATTCGTCATTTGCCTGACCGAAGATCCACCCCGTCGTTCGTGGATCAACGACGCGGGCCTGTTCTCGTTGCACATTCCCCTCATCGACATGGACGCCCCCACGCAGCCGCAGATCAACCAGTGCCTCGCCGCCGTCGATAAAGCGATCGCGAATCAGCTCGGCGTCGGCATCCACTGCACCGCGGGCCTGGGCCGCACCGGCACAATGCTCGCCTGCTGGCTGGTCGCACAGGGATTCAGCGCGCGCGACGCCATTACGCGCGTGCGCCGTTTGCGCCCCGGCTCCATCGAGACGGACGAGCAAGCGGAGGCGATCGTCGAATTTGCGCGCCGAAAAAAGATGGGGGAAGAAGTGGATGTGCCGTAGTGCCGAGGATCATCGGCAAGGAATCGCACCATGAAGGTATACCTGGATGTCTCATGTCTCAATCGGCCTTTTGACGATCAGACGCAGACGCGAATTCGCCTGGAGGCCGAAGCCACCACCATGATCCTGGCGCAATGCGAGAATAAGATCTGGGAACACGTTTCCTCAGAGATGGCGAAAATCGAGATCAATGCGATGCCGGATCAGGATCGGCGTGCGCGGGTCCTGTTGCTGTTGCCTGATGACGAAAGTACGTTGAATTAACCCCAGAGATATACGTGCGTGCGAAAACGCTTGAATCGCTGGGTATAAAAGCTGCCGGCGCCGTTCATGTGGCGGCTGCGGAAGCCATAAACGCCGACGTATTTTTGAGCTGCGATGGTCGGTTGTGTCGCCTGGCAAGGCGCCGCCAAAATCAACTCAAAATCCAGGTCGCCAATCCCTTGGACTGGTTAAAGGACATCGGCCATGACGCTTGATCAAATTCGCCGCAAGGGACTCGAAGCGCTGCGCCGTGAACTTGGGCCAGCGGGCTTGGTTCGCTTTTTACAGCAATTTGAATCCGGTAGCGGCGACTACGCACGTGAACGCCACTCGTGGGTGGACAAGACGAGCCTTGCCGAAATCCGTGCCGCCGCTGGGCGAAAGCGTGCGAAAAAGAAATAGCTCCGCACGGCACGAGCGCGCGACGCCATCACGCGCGTGCGCCGTCTGCGCCCCGGCTCCATCGAGACGGACGAGCAAGCGGAGGCGATCGTCGAATTTGCGCGCCGAAAGAAGATGGGGAAAGAAGTGGATGTGCCGTGAGAGAAGCCAAGCCCGTTACGCGCCGTTGAAATGTCATAAGGCCAAGCCTGCCGCAGCCGCGAGCGCCAACAATCCCACGCCAATTACAACCGCCGTGATCACAACGCGCCGCAGGCCGCGCCGCTGCTTGCTCTGCGTGCCGGCCCATTCCAGGATCGATTCCGCGTCGGTGACCTCCGTCGAGCCTTGGGCCCTCGGTTCCGTATCGCCCTGCGGTTCCGGCAGCAAGACTTGCTCGTCGCTGCGGTCTAGGGCCGCGGCGCGCATCGTCGCGAACGGCCATTCCGCGTTCATCGGGGCGGCGTAGAGGGCGAGGGCGTCCATCAATTCGTACGGCGTCTGATGGCGGTCCTCGGGCGCCTTTGCCATCAGCTTGCGGACAATGTTTGCAACCTTCGGCGGTACGTCGGAACGAATCTCCTCGATCGGCCTGGCGACCTCACTGTTGTGGCGTGCCAGTTTATCGAGGATCTTGCCCCCAGCGAAGGGAACCAAGCCGGTCAGGAGAAAATAGAACGTGCAGCCGAGGCTATAGAGGTCGGCACGAATATCGACCTCGTGCAGATCGCGCGATTGCTCCGGCGAGAGAAAATCGGGCGTCCCCATGATGATGTTTTCGCGCGTCGGCAGGGTCTTTTCCGGCACGCTCTTGTCGCGCGACTGAAGCCGGGCCAGGCCGAAATCGAGGACCTTGATCTGGAGCGTCCTGGAATCGACATCGTGCTGCAAGAGCAGGTTCGCGGGCTTGATGTCGCGATGGACCATGCCTTTTTCGAGCGCATGCTGCAGGCCGTTGGCGGTCTGGAAGATGATCTCGCACGCCAAGCCGACCGGGAGCGGGCCGCGGTCCTTCACGTAGCGTTCGAGGTTCGCGCCGTCCACGTATTCCATCGCGAGATAGTGCCGGCGATCGATTTCGTTGGCATCGAAGGCCATGACGATGTTGGGATGATTGAGTTTGGCCGCCGCCTGGACCTCGTGCAGGAAGAGCAACCGGGCGCGTTCGTTGCTCACAATCTGCGGCGCCAGGACTTTGAGCGCGACGACGCGGTTCATCGTCTCGTGTATCGCCTTGTAGACGCGGCCCATGCCCCCCTGGCCGACCTTGTCGAGAATGCGGTAAGGGCCGAGGAAGAATCCGCCGTTGCGTCCTTTGAGCAACATGCAGGCCTGAAACTTGGTGATGAGTTTCTCGTTTACCAGCGTCTTGACGATTTTGCGCGCGTCGCGAACCTTGCGCGTGCTTTCGATCACCTGGCGGAATTGCTCGCTGGTGAGAAGTTTGCTGGCGCGCAGGTTGCGGAGAAACCCGTCGCGATCGACGCTAGTGGGATGCATGGCGGTGCCTCTGATGGTTGCGGACTCAGCGTTCCATGCCGCGCGCTAAGGAAAGCATGTTATGTTATGGGACGATTAAACGTCAATATCGCTTCACATCAAATCTTGCTCATCGGCCCGTCTTCGTTTAACGCTCGGTATGGATGCGCCAATAATTCCGGCGCTTCCAGGCGAGCGCGAGGCGAAGAGTGGACGGAATCAAAAAATTCCCGTTTTCTTGTCGCACTGGCGGCGAAAAGTCATTACACTGATGAAGATTGAACCTACCCTGCGGATGATCTCGAACTTTCTCGAAAAACGCGTTGAGACGCGCAAATTGCGCAAAGTTCACGGATGATCCGCATCGCGATGGCGGGAGACGGGGGTTCCGCCATTCTTGCCGCTGCTTCGAACACACCAAACCGCGCCGTCGTCCTCTAGAGGAGGCAGTTTTCCATGGTTATTCGCAATCCGCTCTCGATTCTTTGCCTGACGCTTGGAACGTTGCTGGCGACGACGCTGGCCGCTAACGCCGACGTGCCGACCGACCCGGCTGCGCGGGCCAAGATCATCGGCACACCGAAAGAACTGCTCGTACAACCGGGCAAGCTGACGTTGACTGGCCCGCGCGCGACCGCGCAGCTGGTGGTCACCGGCGTCTACGCGGACGGCACGGTGCGCGATTTGACGCACCTGGCCGATTTTAAATTCGACAGTGCGGTCGCGGCAATCGATGCCGAGCGTTTCCTCACCGCGACGAAGAACGGCTCGGCGACGCTGACCGTCAGCGCGGGTGGACAGAACGCCAAGGTCGCCATCGCCGTCGAAAATTTTGACAAGCCACATCCGATCAGCTTCCGCAATGAAGTGATCGCCAGCCTCAACGTCGGCGGTTGCAACTCCGGCGCCTGCCACGGCACGCCGACCGGCAAGAACGGCTTCAAGCTCAGCCTGCGCGGCTATGATCCGGGGCCCGATTACACCCAGCTGACGCGCGAGCTCCTCGGCCGCCGCGTCGATTGCCAGAATCCCGAAGCCAGCCTCCTGATGCTCAAGGGTCTCGGTCGCGTCGCCCATGAAGGCGGCGCTCGCTTCCCCGTCAGCAGCATCCCGTCGCAAACGCTGATCGGCTGGATGAGCGAAGGCGCCAAGGATGATCCGGCCTCGCTGCCCAAGGTGCAAAAGGTCGATGTCCTCCCCGGCGCGCGCATCCTCAATGAGCCGTGCAAACATCAGCAGCTCTCCGTCGTCGCCAGCTTCAGCGACGGCTCGTCCCGCGACGTGACTCGGCTCACCGTCTTCACATCGAGCGATCCGGCCATCGCCAACGTCAACGCGACCGGCCTGGTCGAGTTCGCGCAGTCGGGTGAAGTCGCGATCCTGTGCCGCTTTTTGGAGGAGCTCGTGCCGTTGCGGCTCACCTACCTCGAACCGAAGCTCGGCTTCAAGTGGTCGAATCCGCCGGAGAACAACTACGTTGACAAGCACACCTTCGCCAAGCTGAAGATGCTCAACATTCAGCCGTCAGAACTGTGCACCGACCAAGAATTCGTTCGCCGCGCGTATCTCGACGTCTGCGGCGTCCTCCCGACGCCGCCGGAGGTAACCAAGTTCCTGAGCAGCAAGGAAAAGGACAAACGCGCGAAGCTGATCGATGAACTGCTCGAACGCCCCGAATATGCCGACTTCTGGACGCTGAAGTGGTCCGACGTGTTCCGCTCGACGCGCAAGACGATCCAGGTCAAGGGCACGCACGTCTTCCAGAAATGGCTGCGCAACCACATTGACAAGAACACCGGCTTCGATCAGATCGTGTACGAAACGATCACCGCCGGCGGTAGCACCTTCTCGAACCCCGCCGCCAACTACTACCGCATCTCGCGCGATCCGACCACGCTGGCCGAGACGACCGCCCAGCTCTTCTTCGGCATCCGCATGCAGTGCGCCAAGTGCCACAATCATCCGTTCGAGCGCTGGACGCAGGACGATTACTACAGCATGGCCGCGTTCTTCAATCGCGTGAAGTACCGCAGCGACCCGATCGACGGCGGCGACGCCAAGAAGAAGGACGGCGCCGAGTACGTCTACGTCGAACGCTTCGGCGAACTCAACAATCCGCGCACCGGCAAGGCGATGGCGCCCAAGTTCATGGGCGGCGCCATCCCTGACATCGCTCCGGGCCGCGATCGCCGTGAATCGCTCGGCAAATGGATGTCCGCGGGCGACAATCCGTTCGTGCCGAAGTCGATCGTCAATCGCATCTGGTTCCACGTCATGGGCAAGGGCATCGTCGATCCGGTCGACGATTTCCGCGACTCCAACCCATCCGCGAACGATGCTCTGCTCGATGAGCTGGCCAAGGACTTCGTCAAGAATAAGTTCGACGCCAGACACCTGATCCGCACGATCATGAACTCGCGCACCTATCAGCTCAGCGCCATGACGAACGAGTTCAACAAGGACGACAACAAGTACTTCTCGCACGCCGTCACGAAGCTCTTGACCGCCGAGCAACTGTTCGACGCTCTGTGCCAGGTGACGGAGGTTCCGGAGAAGTTCGCCGGCATGCCGCTCGGCACCCGCGCCGTGCAGCTCCCCGACGGCGAAGTCAATCACCCTTTCCTCAAGACCTTCGGCCAACCCGCTCGTGAATTGGCCTGCGAGTGCGAACGCGAAGGCGACTCGAACCTCGCGCAAGCCTTGCAGCTCATCAACGGCCCCGCGGTCAACGATCGCCTGCGCAACGCGACCAACCGCATCGGCAAACTCCTGGCCGCCAAGAAGACGGATAAGGAAGTGGTCGCCGACCTGTTCCTGACGACGCTATCGCGCCTGCCGACGGAGAACGAGGAAAGCGCGATGCTCGGCCACGTCAGCGCCGCGGTGGATCGCCGCCGGGCCTGGGAAGACGTGCACTGGGCGCTCATCAACTCGAAGGAGTTCTTGTTCCGCCATTAACAGACGGCAAGCCCCGTGATGAGCGCAGCGATTCACGAGGGATGAAGCGTCAACGACGAGGCGGCCAGGCCATGCTTGGCCGCCTCGCGTTGTTGACAGGTCTGTCCAAGTATAGAGAATTTGACTGTTGTCCCCCCCGGAACAGGAACCCGGCTCCCATGTTGTAACCAGTCAGCAGATGAATCGATGAAGGCGAACCGACTCACTTAGGTCGCTACCGTTGGCTAGGACATTAGCTGTGAGGTCACAAACATGTTCGACCAAATCAAGTTGAGCGACATAGCAAATCTGGCGCAGCTGGTCATTGCGCTTGGAACAGTCGGCGCAGCTATCGGTGTATATTACGTACGCCTACAACTCAAACATGCTCAGCAGCAGGCTATGACCTCTTACGAGGACCAACTAAATCGCGAGTACAGGACGTTATTGCGCGAGATACCTCCGACGGCGAGATGCCAACCTGGTCTGAATACGGACGAACTCGAAAAATATTACGCAGCATTTTATGGCTACCTTGACCTCTGCAATGAAGAAGTTTTTTTGCGCCGAGAAGAGCGTATCAGTGAGGCCACTTGGAAGAGTTGGCGCGACGGGATCAAAAGTCACCTATCTCGTGGTGCATTCGGCGAGGCATGGAAAAAGGCCAAGAAAGACTCGGATAGCTTCTTGGAGCTTCGCTGCCTCGAGGAAACTGGATTTCTCATTGATCCTGCGGCGCCGCGCTCGTCGTGTTTACGACGACTGCTCCAACGGCTTGGTTTGGTAGGCGCGCTAACCGATCCGTGGCAAGAACATTACGAGAGCGTTTCAACAAAGGTTCTCGCCCAAACAGCTACGAAGCCATTGGGTGCGCCAAGCGCATCCTCTAAGCAAGCGGTATCGTAGGCAACCGCCTCAACTGATCAGGTGTTGCATTTGGGCCGTTTCGCGTTGGTCACTTTGACTTAGACTAGATTAAACGCCCCCTTCAGCGCCTCCAGCGCCTCCTGCCCCTTGGCCCTATCCACCACGACGCTGACGCGAATCTCGCTGGTGTTGATCATCGCGATGTTGATGCCGCGCTCCGCCAAGGCGCCGAACATGCGGCGGGCGACGCCGGTGTGGCTGCGCATGCCGATGCCGCTGACGATGAGCCGGGCGATGTTCGGGTCTGCGAATGCGCTCGCATTCGAGTCGATCGTCTGGATCACCTTCTTCGTTGCTTCGAGTGCGCGGTTCAAGTCTTGCATCGGCGCCGAGAACGAAAGGTTGGCCAGGCCGTTCTCCGATGGGTTGCCAAGAATCATGTCGACGACGACGCCGGCGGCGGCGACGGCCTCGAAGACGCGCGAAGAGTTGCCGGGCTGGTCGGGCAAATTGAAGATGGTGATGCGGCCCTGTTCGAGATCGAGCTCGACGTCGCTGACGACGATGTCCTCCATGCCGCCGGCGAGACGCTGCAAGAGGGCTTGCTCATCCTTCGCTTCGTGAGTTGATTGGGCGTCGCGTTTTGGAAGACCGGCCCTCACCCCCGGCCCCTCTCCCAGAGGGTGAGGGGAGGAATACGTGATGGGCAAGCCCGAACCTGGCCGCGGCTTGTCGAGGTCGAACGCCTGATGGACGGCGCGCAGCGCCTTGACGCCGTCGGCCTTGTCGACGAGGACGGAGATCTTGATGTCGCCGGTGGTGATCATCTTCATGTTGACGCCGGCGGCGGCCAAGGACGCGAACATGCGCTGGGCGACGCCGGTGTGCGTGCGCATGCCGGTGCCGACGATGGAGACTTTGCTGACGCCTTCTTCGCACTGGATGCGGGGACCCTCACCCCCGGCCCCTCTCCCTGAAGGAGAGGGGAGAGAGGCGACCAGTTCTTGCACGACCGGCTCCAATGCTTGCAAAGCCGCGTGAAATTCGATGGCCGGGACCGTAAAGCCGATCGACGCTTTGCCCGCGTTGCCGACGTTCTGAGCGATCATATCGACGGCGATATTCTTGGCGGCGATGGCGGCGAAGATGCGATGGCTGACGCCGGGCTGATCGGGCACATCGATGACGGCGATGCGCGCTTCGTCCTTCTGCAACGCCGCCCCGCAGACGACGACGTTGCGCATCCAGTCCGCTTCCGGGACGATCCAGGTTCCTTCGACGTCGCTGAACGACGAACGCTTTTGCAATGGGACGGCGAACTTGCGCGCGAACTCGATCGAGCGCGAGGAGAGCACGTTGGCGCCGACGCTCGCCAGCTCCAGCATCTCGTCATAGCTGACGACGTCGAGCTTGCGCGCGTCATGGACGAGACGCGGATCGGTGGTGAAGATGCCGTCAACG
>SYHD01000318.1 GCA_005799265.1 Planctomycetia bacterium
ACGAGGAAGAAGGAGATGTGCCGTAACCGTTGAATCTCAGTGGGTTGCCGCACGGGCCACGCAAGCACTTGTTTGCGAGGCCCGTTTTTTTGTCTTGTAGTATGGCGACGAGTTGTTATTTTATGCGTGCAACAATTGCGTACCCTGTTCGGTTTGCTATACTGCGGTTAGATCAAAACGCGAATTCACGCGGGTCGCGGTCATGAAAGGGCCAGCCATGTCGAGTTCCGGGAAACAGCCGAAGGGTGATGTCGTATCCGCGTTTGTCGTTAGCGAACCCGTTGGCGCCTCGGAACAGCAAAGCCAGCTCGACTTCGAGCTGGATTTCTTCGAGAGCATCTTACAGCGCAATCCCGACTATGTGGACGCCCTGCGAGCCCACGGCAACAACCTTACGCTCAAAGGCCGTTACGACGACGGATTGAAGATCGATCGCCGGCTGGTTGACCTGCGCCCCCAGGACGCACTGGCCCATTACAATCTGGCGTGCAGCTATTCCCTTGTGAAAAAGGTCGATCCCGCACTGCGGCTATTGCGCCGGGCGCTCGAGCTGGGCTATCTCGACTTCGATTACATGCGCGAGGACCGCGATCTGGCGTTCGTGCGCAAGGACCGGCGTTTCCGCAAGCTGCTGCGCGAATTTGAAAATATCTGAGCCGCTGCGGCTTCGCGTACGCTCGCGCAATGCCGGGCAATCCGGTCTTTCTCAGCGTGGCTTTCAATTCGATGACACAACCATTCTTCCAAGGTGAAGGCCCTCTTTACGCCGACCCGTCGGCAAATCGCGCGCGTGCTTACTTTCGCAATAAACCGCGTGCTCTCATCGACAAGGTCATGTCGGTCAAGGACGCGGTCACGAAGTTCGTTCAGGACGGCGAGTATTTGGCGGTCGGCGGCTTTGGCGGCGATCGCTTGCCCAGCGCCGTTTGTCATGAAATCGTTCGCCAGAAGAAGCAAAACCTCACAGTCGCTGGCCACACCGCAACGCACGACTTTCAGATCCTCGCCGCGGGCAATCTCACAGGACACGGCAAGCTGATCGCGAAGGTCGATATCGCCTACATCGTCGGCCTGGAAGCGCGCGGCCTGTCGCCGCACGCGCGGCGCGTGATGGAGTCGGGCGAGGTCGAGAGCGCGGAGTGGAGCAATTACGCGCTCGCTGTACGATTCAAAGCTGCCGCGATGGGCTTGCCGTTTTTGCCGATGCGTTCGATGCTCGGCACCGACACGTTCAAGAAAAGCCCCACGAAGGAGATCGTCTGCCCTTTCACTGGCGACAAACTGCTCGCCATCCCGGCTCTCTATCCCGATGTCGGCGTCATCCACGTCCACGAGGCCGACCGCTTCGGCAACTGCCGCATTCGCGGCACGACTGTCGCCGACCCCGATTTGGCACGTGCGTCGAAAAAACTGATCGTGACGTGTGAACGATTGATCCCGAACGACGACATCCGCAGCGACCCGTCGCGCACGCTCGTGCCGTTCTACTGCGCCGATGCCGTCTGTGAGGTCCCCTTCGGCAGCTACCCCGGCAACATGCCCTACGAGTATTTTTCCGACGAGGAACATTTGCGCAACTGGCTCGAAGTCGAAGAAAAGCCCGCGGAGTACCAGCAGTTCATCGACAGGTACATTTACGGTGTCGCCGATTTCACGGAGTACCTGCAACTGTGCGGCGGCCTGGCGCGCTTACAGAAATTGCGGCAGGAGGAATTGTTGTTGAATCGGGGACGGTGATTTTTTTGACGCCTTCATTCAGCGTGCGCAGGGGCATGCGAGCGCTAAACGGGGAACTGGGGATAATGTACAACTCCCCGGAGCCCTGACCTGCGGTGCTACCCGCAAGCTCGAATACGGCCGCACCGTCGCCGACGGCGCGCGGCAATGGATCCTATTCCCTCATGAAGAAATCACGGCGTGCATTTTCGGCGCTTGAAATATTGGTTGTAATCGCCATTATTGCCGTTCTTATTGGGCTGCTGGTGCCCGCAGTGCAGAGAGTACGCATTTCGGCCGCGCGTATGCAATGTGGTAATCATCTTCGGCAGATTGGGATTGCGATTCATGGTTACCATGATATGCACCAGGCGCTGCCGTATTACCGGGTCTGCGACCCAATCATGACGGACGCGAATTGCTTTGGACTGACCTCCGCCACGATATGGACCGGCCCACGGGAGATTTGGTGGGCCCCATATGACAACCGACCGGCGCCATCCTCAACGACCGTGGCCCAGGGAACGCCGAACGGCGATAATTCTTATAACAACGGTGGCTACCCGGCGGGGTTGATCTGGCCCTTTCTCGAGCAGAATGTCGCTATCTTCAAATGCCCAGTCGGCGTCGATTTCGTCTCGGGGAAACCATTCCAGGTTAGCTATGGGATGAACTACGTCAACGGTGGGCCCAATGGCAAGACACTGACGATGTTGACTAATGGCGCGTCCAACATCCTGATTGTGTGGGATCACGCGCGGACTCCTGGTTGCGCCGATTCCACGCATGCCGCGACTGCCGCCAACCCGCGCGGCCCGTGGCCTTGGCCTGACACCGCCCATACGCATTATCCGACGAATCGACACACAAATGCCTTCAATGTCCTCTATTGCGATGGGCACGTCATGTCTTTGGGAGAAAACGATTTGGGGGTAAGCATGTTTCTCGCAAGAGGTGATGTCCCGACCTTTCCGTGAGCAGGCAAATCCGGCTATTTGCAATTCATCGTTTGCCTGGCCGCGGATGAGATGTTAACGACGGAGACGGACTTTGGCCATCACGTATAACCCCATGGAACTGATGATCTGCTGCGCCGCCCGCATGCTCGAAAACGGCCGCACCGTCGCCGTCGGCACCGGAGCGCCCTGCGCGGCAGCAATGCTGGCCCAGCGCACGAGCGCGCCGGATCTGGTCGTCTTCTTCGAGGCCGGCGGCGTTGGGCCGCAGCTGCCGACGATGCCAATCTCCGTCGGCGATTCGCGCACCTTCTACCGTGCGGCGATGGCCACCAGCATGGCCGACGTCATGGAGACCTGCCAACGCGGCATGATGGATTACACCTTCCTCGGCGGCGCGCAGATCGACGCCTTCGGGAATCTTAACTCCACCATGATTGGCAAGGATTACCGGAAGCCCAAGGTGCGTCTGCCCGGCAGCGGCGGCGCCAACGATCTCGCGTCGTTGTGCTGGCGGATTTTGGTCGTCACCAATCACGACAAACGCCGCTTCGTCGAGAACCTCGATTTCCTGACGACGCCTGGCTACCTCAGCGGGCCGGGCGCTCGTGAGGCCGCTGGATTGCCGCCCAGGACGGGACCGTTTCGCGTCATCACTGACCTGGCAATCATGGGCTATCACGAGGGAACCAAACGCATGGAGGTTCTGAGCCTGCACCCCGGTATCACGTTGGAGCAAGTGCAGGCGAACACCGGTTTCGCGCTTGCAGCCGATGCCTCGCTCACGACGACACCGGCGCCGAGTGAAAGTGAATTGCGCATTCTACGTGATGAAGTCGATCCCTTGCGCTACATCATTGGCCGCGCGTGACCCGATTCGCGATTGCGTGGCGCCATGCGTTCGCTAAACAGGCACGGCGATATGGACACGTTGTGTAAACTAGCGTATAAGGGAGTGAGGCTTACCAACTTTCGATGGAGTGAACCGTCATGAAGTTTTTGCTTGGCGGGATCGCCGTGATCGTCCTCGGCGTCGGAGTCATGTTCTTGATCATGAATAACGGTGCCGCGAAGACCAATCCGTTTCCAGATTTCAATGTCATGCCGCCTCTACCCGAAAACGAAACCGTTGCCGCCGGAGGAAAAGACAAGTCATCAGGGTTCGGCTCCGATCGCGTCAATCAAGGTCAAGAAGCCAAGCCAGTCCCTTTTGACGGCAAACGCGCCATGCGGTATCTGCAATCCATCTGCGACCTCGGCCCGCGCATCAGCGGTTCCGCAGCCATGCGCAAACAGCAACAGCTCATCAAGAAGCACTTTGAAGAGTTCGGCGCCAAGATCACCTACCAAGCCTTCGAGGCCGAGCAGAATAGCGTGCGCGGCAAGGTCGAGATGACCAACATCATCGTCTCATTCCAGCCCGAAAAAAAACGCCGCGTCATCATCTGCTCGCACTACGACACGCGGCCGATCGCCGATCAGGAGCCCGACCCGCGCGACTGGAAGAAGCCGTTCGTCAGCGCCAACGACGGCGGTTCGGGCGTCGCGCTCATGATGGAGATGGGCAATCACATGAAGGGTCTGAAGACAAACGTCGGCGTCGATTTCGTCATCTTCGACGGCGAGGAATACATCTTTCGTCCCGATGGCGCCAATCGCGATCGCTACTTCATCGGCTCCGAACATTTCGCCCAGACCTGGCGCCAAACCAAGGACCGCGTCGATTATTCCGCCGCCATCTTGCTCGACATGATCGCCGGGAACAAGCTGCGGCTTCCGGTCGAGATCAACTCGCATCGCCGTTATCCCAAGCTGTGCGAGGAAGTCTGGGGCGTCGCCCGTGAACTGAATGCGAAGGCATTCAAATGGGAACGCGGCCATGAAGTGCAGGACGATCACATCGAACTGCAAAAAGTCGGCATCCCCGCGATCGACATCATCGACTTCGATTACGATCATTGGCACAGACTGTCAGACACCCCCGCGAATTGCTCGGCCGCGAGCTTCGAGCAAGTCGCCGGCGTGCTGAGCGTGTGGTTGCAGCGAACGAAGTAGGCGAGTGGCAACTTAGACATCCGTTCGCGTTGACGCACGCTTGTGATTTCGCGAATGGAGAACCTATCGTGGATCCCCTCGGCACCACCCTTGGCATCGGCATCGCCATCGGATTGGCCGTCGCCTCCGGATATTTCATCCGGCAGCAGCGGCAAACGATGGCTCGACTCCTGGCGATCGATGCCAAAATTACGCTTGAGCAACGGCGCTTTCTCGTCACGCAATGCAGACGTAGATTTTTCGGCGCCGTATTGCTGATGGTCCTTGCGTGCATGCTATTCGGCTCGGTCTTTCTCGATTACGATCCCCTGCGCATGTCGCCAGAGAACGTTCCGCAAGTCGATGACGAGGCCGCGAAGCAATCGGTGCGATTCCTTTCGCTCTATCTGGCGACGATGCTGCTGACCCTGATGGCGATTTTCACGCTCGCGGCGCTCGATTTTTGGGCCGTCGCGCGTTATGGCGTGCGGCAGCAGAAGCAACTTGCGCTGGAACATCAGGAGCTTCTCGCGGCGGAGCTCGCAGCGCACAAACAACGGCAATCTTCATGAATCATCAACGAGCCGCGACCGCGAAGGAGCGGCGGCCTTGCCCTTTTCGGGGTGTGGCGCTCCCTTTCTGTCGCGGTTCGTCGAAAAATCAGCGCCAGAATTATTTCGACTTTCTCACCAAACAGCCTGTTGACGACAGCACATCGGCTTGGGAGAATGAGCGACGAAGCGCTCGGCCATCCCCCCCCAATGCCGGGCACAACGCCAAGGAACCCAGGCATGCGGACGTCGCCCATCCATCGCGTCTGCGCAAGACTACGCAACCATACCATCGAGAAAGATCACACCATGAGATCATCCCTCTCCCGCTTGGTTCTGTTCGCTGTTTCGGTCGTGTGGTTCATGGGCTCCGCGCCAGCGCAGGCTCAGTTGACGCCGGACCAGATGGCGGACATGCTGCTGAATAGCGCCCGCAAGGCGCACAATGAGAAGAACTACACGTTCGCGCAGGCGAAGTTTCGCGAATTTCTGACGAAGTTCGGCGGGCACAAGGACGCGCCGGGCGCGCGCTTTGGCCTCGCGTTGACCTTGATCGACGGGCCAGAAAAGAAATTTGACGAAGCGCGCGAGATCATGCAGAGCCTGGCGGCCACGAAGGAATTCCCGGAGCGAGGCCTGGCGACTTTCTACGCGGGCATTGCCAATCGCGGCGCCGGGTTGCAGGAACTCGCTCTCGCGGAGACGCAGCCCGCCGAGGCCGCCAAGCGTCGTGCCGCTGCCGAGGCTCGCTTCAACGATGCGATTCCGCTCTATACCAGCGCGGTCACGTCGCTGTTCGCGAAAGTTGAGAATCCGCTCAAAGACGGCAAGCTGACCGTCGAGGCCGAGTGGGTCGCGCGGGCACGCTGCGATCTCGCCGAGATGCAGCTACGCGTCGGCAAGCTCAAGGAGGCGCAGGGGAACTCGCTGCCCTTCGTTGCCGATGAAATCTGGTCGAAGAGCCAATATCGCAACCTCGGGCGTTATTATCACGGCTATGCCAGCGTGCTTTTGAAGGACTTCGTTTCGGGGCAAAAGACGCTGTCGCTGTTGGCGCCGTTCAACGACGAGGGCTTCGGCACCCACGCACGCTATCTTCTGGCGCGCACGCATCATCTTGCCGACGAACGCGCCGAGGCGACGACGCACTACGAAGGCGCAATCGCTGATCACGCGAAAGCCAGGGCCGAGGCGATCCAGCTTCTGAAACAACCGCAGAAATTCAATAACGACCCGGAGACGCGCACTCGGCTTGAGGCGCTAGCGAAGAATGCGCCGCCCGATCATGTGGCCCGCGCGACCTTTTACGTCGGCGTTCTGCATTACGAAGGGGGCAAGTTCCCGGATGCGAAGGCAAGGTTCGCCGATTTCGTCAAGCTGTATCCGCAATCCGGACTGCGCAACGAGGCGGAGGTACGCTTCGGCTATTGTCAGGTGCAGTTGAAGGAATTCCCCGATGCGATCAAGACGCTGACGCCGCTCGTGGACAAGGAAGCTCGCCTCGCCGATCAAGTGCTGTTCTGGCTGGCCAAGGCGCAGGTCGGCACGGCGCCGGAGGCGGCCGTCAATCCGCAGGGGCATCAGCAGGCGGTCGTGGCCGCGATCAACACCTTCCGCGCCGCCGCCGAACGCGCTCAGAAGCTTGGCGATCAGGATACTGAAGCGAAGACGCGCCGCGGCGAAATCCTTCTGGAGATGGCGGATCAGATGCAGCGCATCTGGCAGAACAAGGAAGCGGCCGTCGTCTACAATCAGCTGTTGAGTGACAAGATCTTGACGGAACGCGACGAGGAAATTATGCAGCGCTGGACGAACGCCCTGCACCTTTCCGGCGCGTACGACGAATCGGACAAGGCGTGCCTCGCGTTTCAGCAGCGCTTTCCGCAGAGCACGCTGACGCCGGCGGTCATGTTCGCTTATGCGGAGAACAGCTACTTCCGCGTCGTCGCGCTCGACAAGAACCCCGACCAGACCGTACGCGTCAAGGAGATGCCGCGGGTGGTCGAGGAGACGGTGAAACGCTTCCGCGCGGTAATTGACAAATACCCGGAATTTCCCAAGATCAACGTCGCCCGCTACAGTCTCGGCTTGACCTATCATCGCACCGGCGACCTGCCAAACGCCATGAAGGCGCTGAGCGAAATCCCCGCCGCCGAGCGTATCGGCGACCTGGGCATGACGCCGTACCTGATCGCCGATTGTTTGTTGCGTCAAGTTCCCAACACCGTGCCGGATGACGCACTTGCCGCGGGCAAGATGGAGGAACAGCTCAAAGGCGCGGCCGAGGCGTTGGAGGTGTTCATCGGCGGACAACCGCGCGACTTCAACACGCCCGACGCAATCTTGAAACTGGGCCTGACGCAGCAGCGCCTGGCTGCTCTCATCGCGCAGCCGCAAGAGCGCATCAAGAAATACAACGAGGCCCGCGCTACCTACGAACGCTTGATGCGGAAGGAGTTCTCCAAGGAATTTCCGGATCACACGATCCAGCCGGCCCACGCGATTCTCGAACGGGCCAAGTGCATCACCCTCTCCGGCGACATGAACACCGGCGTCAACGAACTGCGCAAGTTCACGACCGATCCGTTGAGGCAGATGCCCGTCGCGCCGCAAGCGATTCTTCAACTTGCAACTTACCTGCGTGCTCAAAATAAACCTGCCGAAGCGGTCGATGTCATCGCCAAAAATCGCGAGTTCCTGGAAGGAATGCTCGCCAAGGACAAGGAAAAAGGCCCGTCGATGATCGCGCTTTTGCGCTATCATCAAGGCGTCGCCTTGCGCGAGCTGGGCAAGCTGCCGGAGGCGCGCGATATGTTCGAGACCGTGGTCAAAATGGGGGTTCAACGCGTCGAGGCTACCGAGGCGGCCTTACGCGTCGGTCAGTGTCTCAAAGACGAGGGCCAGCTACGGCTGGAAACCGCGCGCAAGCTCCGGCCCAACGCCAAGAAGCCGGAAGAGATAGCCAGCGTGCAGAAGATCACCGATGAAGGCTACAAGTTTATCCGCGACGCGGTGACGTATCTCGAAACACAATCCGATCAGATCAAGGCCAACCCCGCTCTGCAAGAGCCGCGCGGCCGCATGCTCTACGACGCTGCGTGGGGCGCCCGCCTGCTAGCGGAGCCGGAGGTCGAAGCGGCGCGGGCGGCCATCATGCAGGAAAATCTGAAAAAGCTGAACATTTCCTCGTCGAAGTTCGCGCTGCCGGAGATTCCGCTCGACAAGGTCCCGCTGCAACCATCAGAGAAGCGGGCCCGCGGCCTGTACAAGATGATGATCGACCAGGTCGGTGACGTCGCGCTCGCCACGGAAGCGCGTTTCGAATTGGCGGAATTGTTGTCGCAGCGCAACGAACATGATCCTGCGATCCAACTCTTGACCGACGTGCTCGACAAGGAGCCCGCCGTCGATCTGACCGAAAAGGTGCGTTTGCGTCTGGGCGGCATCTACGCGGCCAAGGGGAATATCAAAGGCGCCCTGCAGCAGTTCAACGCGGTCGCGTCCAATCCGAAGAGTCAGATGCTCGGTTGGGCCAACTATCGCGCGGCCGAGGTCTTCATCCAGGATCAGCAGTACGCCGATGCGATCAAACGCTTGACGATGTTCCGCGATTCGCCTCAGTGGAACAACGTCCCCGGCCTGAGCGATCGCGCCCTCTTACGGCTCGGCTACACCTACTCGGTAGTCAAGAGCTGGGACGAGAGCCGCGTCGCCTACGAACGTCTGGTCAACATCTTCCCCAACAGCGCCTGGCACGACGAAGCACGCTACGGCATCGGCTGGGCGCTGCAACAGCAGAAACAGTTCGACCCGGCCGCCAACGCGTACAACATCGTCGTCTCCCGCACCGCGACCGATTTGGCCGCGAAGGCGCAGTTGCAAATTGGTATGTGCCGGATGGAGCAGAAACGTTATCTTGATGCCGCCAATGCGTTCCTGGTGATCCCGACGACGTACGACTACCCGGAGTTGCGTGCGGCCGCCCTGTTCGAAGCGGGCCGGGCGTATCTCGAGCTGAATCAGCGCGAGCAAGCGAACCGGCAGTTTGAGCGCATCCTTCGCGAGTTCCCGGGCACGCCGTGGGCGGACGCGGCGAAGGAAAAGCTGGGACAAAACAAGTGAGTCATGTATTCGTTTAGCGTTCGCTGGATGCCTGCGAGCGCTAAACGATTACACCTATATGGAGTATTTTTGATGCAACGCAATTCCCGCCTCGTCCTCGTGTTGATCGCTCTCACCGTTGCGTTCGCCTGGTCATGGATGGCGACGTCGAGTCGTGCTTACGTAGAGGCGCCGATGAGCCTCGGTGCGATCGTGCAACAATCGACGAACATCGTCCTCATGCGCGTCGAATCGTCTGATAAGGACAAGAACTTCATCATTTACCGCAAAGTCCGCGACATCAAGGGCAAGCACCCGAGCGATGTCATCAAGCATAACATCGGCCGCGGCGGCTTGCGGCCCAATGAGTGGAAGCCGCAGATGGATTGGGCCGAGCCGGGCAAGACGGCCGTCTTCTTCTATCAAGGCGGCGCCAGCGAGACGTGCATCGGCACCTGGTGGTATCAAGCCTACGCCGGCGGCGAGTGGTGGAATCACAGCCACGCCGAGCCGTTCCTCTTGCGCAGTTTCGCGGGCAATCCGGACAAGCTCGCCGGCATCGTCGATCAGATGTTGCAAGGCCAGGAAGTTGCCGCCCCGTGCATGATCGACGGCAACAAGGAAGACCTGCACAATCGCCGGGCCAAGATTCAGCGGCTCAAAGTCAGCCTCAAGATCCAGGATTACAATCAGAAGCGTGATTTCCTCGGCTGGGGCGGTGAGGACTTCCGCCGACTGCTGGGCATGAAGGGTTTCACGCACATCTCGCCGGTGGGCCGCGTCGATCCCGAAGCCCAGGCGATCAGCGTCGTCGATTTCGACGGCGACGGCAAGCTGGATCTCTGCCTGGTGGGCGGCCACAAGGTGTTGCTGCTGCAAAACAACGCCGACTCGATGAGCGAGACGCTGCTGGCGGGCATCTCCGGCGCACGCTCGGCCATCTGGGCCGATCACAACGGCGACGGCAAACCCGATCTCATGCTGGCGACGCCGTCGGGCCTGCGCCTGTTCACGAATCTCGGCGCGACGATGCGCGACGATAGTCACCTTCTGCCGCCCATGCCCCCTGGCGCTCCGACCGCCGCCGCCTGGCTCGACTTCGACGGCGACGGCAGGCCCGATCTCCTGGTCGCGCATGGCTATCACGGCCTGCGGCTCTATCGCAACGTCGGTTTGAAACCGCCGCCGGCCCCCCAAGGCCACAAGATGACCAAATGGCACCACCTCGGCCCGCTCGAAAACAAGGGCAACTTCACGTTCACTACGTCTTTTGATTTCGAGAAAAAAATTGACCTCAAGACCGAATACGACGGCAAGAACAAGGTCAAAATCCGCTGGCAGGAAAAGGAGTTCGCGGACGGCGCCGTCGTTGACCTCATGCCGCATTCCTCCATCAAGACCTGGGCCGGCTGCCTGCTCTATCGCGAAATCGAGGTCGACAGGGACACCGAAGTCCAGGCTAGCTTCGGCAGCGACGACACCCTCGTCGTGCGCCTCAATGGCGAACGGGTCGTCAGCGAGCCGAACACGCGTGCCTGCGCCCCCGATCAAAACCTCGTCTCGCTCAAGCTCAGGGCAGGCAAGAATCAGTTGATGCTAAAGGTCGGCCAGGGCGACGGCGATTGGGCGTTTTATTTCAAGCTCGCGCCGCCGCAAGCTCCCCTTCCGACCGGCCAGGCCTTTGAGGACATCTCCGCCAAGGTCGGTCTGGGCGCGAACGGCATCGGCGCCAACCTGAAAGGGGACTCGCTGACGATCGCCGACGTCAACGGCGACGGTCGGCCCGATTTCCTCTACGGCGCCGGTACGGGGATTCTCGTACTGTCGCACAAGAACGAGCCGCTCTTCGTCGAGGCCAAGGACTCCGGCATCTCCTTCACGCCCGGTAAGATCAACCCCATCTTCGGCAACTTCGACAAAGGCGCTTACCCCGACCTGCTCGTACCGCAGAAGACGGGTTTGAAGCTGTTCAAGAACGACGGCACAGGCAAGTTCACCGACGTGACCGCGAAAACCGGTCTCGACCATCTGGCGTACTGGGCGACGAGCGCCGCGCTCGGAGACGTCGATAACGACGGCCAACTCGACATCGTCGTCGGCTGCATCAAAGGCCCCAATCGTTACTTCCGCAACAAGGGAGATGGCACGTTCGAGGATCAAAGCGAAGCGGTCGGCCTGACGCAGAGGATCTTCAACACGCAGGCCGTCAGCCTCGTCGATCTGAAGAATCGCGGCGTGCTCGACATGATCTTCAACAACGAAGGCCAGGATTCGGTCGTGCTGCTCGCCAATCCCGACGTCTCAGGCAAACGCGTGCCGTTGACGCTGACGGTCGGCGGCAAGGAGGGCATCACCGGCTGCCGGGTCGAGCTTTTCGACAAGGACAACAAGCTGGTCGGCACGCGCCACATCTGCGGCGGCTCCGGCCGCGGCGGCCAGCAAACGCCGCTGGCCCGCTTCACGGTCGAACCGGGCCAATATCGCGCCAGCGTGCGATTGTCGAGCGGCCAGGTGCTGACGAAGAACATCACGCTCGGCGCCGACGCCATGCGCAGCCGCATCGAGGAGGAGGCGAAGGCGGCGGGGACGGAGTGATACTTCAACGCGGAAGGCGTTGGATCGAAAAGCCCAGGGTCGCATAGCGCACCCTGGGAATGAAGCCTCATGCCGAAGGCGTTGCATTAACTACAGGAGTTTTTTGATTCTATCCTTGCAAGGTCGAACGGTTAGATTCGATTACCTCCCCTGTGTGCGCTGCGCGACCCTGTGCTTTGAAATGCAACGCCCCTGGCGTTGAATTCAATCATTCAATCCAGCAACGGACCTTTACATGAGCAAACGAGTATTACTCCCCTTGTTGTTCATTTTTCTCGCCACGCACCTCGTTGTAGCGCAATCGCCCGAGCCGTGGGCTACCTACCGCGGCAACGCACATCGATCCGCGTGCACCGATGGCCAGGCCGGCCCCGCGACACCCAAGGTACTCTGGGCGCTCAAGTCGAAGGACCACTTCATCGCCTCGCCGCTGCCGCTCGGCAATCGGCTCTACGTCTCCGGCCTGGGCGCGTTCAACCTGGGCAACTTCGCGTGCCTCTCGACCGAACCCAATGCCAAGACGCGCATGCTGTGGCTGAAATCGACGCCTTACCTGAAGCTGCCGACCGTCTCAAGCCCCGGCGTCTTCAAGAATTATCTCTTCTTCGGCGACGGCATGCACCAGACCAACGGCGCACTGCTCTACTGCATGGACGCAACCGAAGGCGCTCCCGTCTGGCGGCATTCGGTCCCCGGCGATCTCGTTCATCTTGAAGGCTCGCCGACGATTGTCGATGGCAAGGCCTACATCGGCGGCGGCGCGGCGGGCGTTCTGTGCATCGAGATCGACAAGGCGACACTCGACGGCAAGACACACGATTTGCCGACATTGCAAAAGATCATGGCGGCATCGTGGCTCGACCTGCAAGCGAAGTACGACAAGATCAAGAAGACCGACCCGTTCGCGATCCCGCCGAACGAGGACAATTTGCCCAAGGCAGACCCGAAACGGCTCTGGCAGGAAGGCAAGGAGAAATGGCACGTCGACGCCCCGGTCGCGGTCGTCGGCGACAAGGTGCTGGTCTGCTCCGCGTATCTCGAAAAGGAAAGCGTCGGCGATCGCGCCCTCTTCTGCCTTGACGCCAAAACCGGCAAGACGCTCTGGCGCGCGCCGCTCAAGATGAATCCCTGGGGCGGTCCGTCCGTCATCGGCGATACGGTGATCGTCTCCGGCGGAACCATCAGCATGGACATCAATCTCTTCAAAGGCGCCAAGGGCTTCATTGCTGCCTTCGATCTGGCCAAGGGCGACTTGAAGTGGACCAAGGACGTCACGGGCGGCGTTGTCTCCTGTGCGGCCCTCTCCGGCAACGCTGCGGTCATCACGGCCACCGACGGCAAGGTCCGCGCTTTCGATGTTGCGACTGGCGATCGGCAATGGATCTATGACGCCAAGATGCCGCTCTTCGCTCCGGTGGCGATCGCGAAAGACGTGGTCTACGCGGGAGATTTGAAAGGCGTTATTCATGCAATCGACTTGAAAACCGGCGCCGAATCGTGGAAACTCGATCTAGGCGCCCACAAGGACGTGCAGACCCCCGGCATGATCTACGGGGGGCCGGTGGTCCAGGGCGGTCGACTCTATGTCGCGACCTGCAACTTGCAAGGGCCGAATGCGCAGAAGGAAACCGCTGTGGTGTGTATCGGCGATAAATGATCTCACGCAAAGGCGCACAGAAAGACAAGGACTTCTGGCATTGCTCTGCGCCTTTGCGTGAGTCGAATCTAATTTGACAAATTGGGAGAATGGCATGAAACGTGTTTCCATCATCCTCGCGATCGGCGTCCTTGGCGTTTTCGGCGTGGCGCTTCCGTCGCAGGAGAAAAAGCTCGGCATCGTCGTGGACAAGGACGCCAAGACTGTCACCATTGACGTCAAGATGGCGCCGCGCGTTGTTCTCAAGGAAAAAAAGGAACCGTATCCGCTCGAAGTGATCGCGTGCTGGCCGTTCCCCAAGGGCAAGAAAGCGCATGAGACGATCGTCACCATTGACGAATCGATCAAGCCGAGCGATATCGCCAAGGCGCTCGATTCGCTCGGGCTGAAAGCGGGCAAGCCCGTCAAAGGGGAAGGCGAACCGCAAGGTCCCGCAGTCAATATCTATTTCGTCGTTCCCGATCCGACCGGACTCGATCGCAAGGTCACGTTCGACAAGGCCATGATCGATTCCAGGAACGGCAAGCCCTTCCCCAAGAACGTCGAGGGACGATTCACGGGGTCGATCCTGGTTCAGCCGGATCCGAACAAGAACGACAAGGTTTACGGCGCCGATTTCTCCGGCACGCTCATGTCGATCTTTCCCGTGACCGACGAGACGGTTTTCCAAACCTCTCTCAAGATCGAGCAGGAAGGGATCATGAAGCTCGAAGTGAATCCGAAGACGATGCCAAAGGAAGGAACGCCGGTGAAGCTAGTGATCGAGGTTAAGAAGTGAGTTGTGAGTCGTGAATACTGGACGGATAGAAAGGACCAAGCCATGAAAAAATACTTCGTTGCGATCGTGGGTGCGGCCATGCTCACGCAAACGACTGTCGCGCAGTCGCCCACTGAGAAGGCGGAAAAACGTCTGGCGGATTTGCTCGCGCCGGGAAGCGTCATGGCTCAAGCGGGGCCGGCAAGAAAAATGGTGGACTGGCCGGTCGCGCGCGCAGTCGAGCAGATCGATGTGGCGATCAAGCCGGCGCTCGGATTGCCGGCGCGGTTGGCGTTGTCCCCATTGAAGGAAGTAAAGCCTCGTTCGGCGCCGGAGGGGACGCCGCTCGTGTCCAATCGGGAAAATCCGAGCGTGCCGGAAGCCGTGCAGTTGCCGTCGAAGCCGCTTATCAAACTGCCGGCGCTGGATGTGCACACGCCGGCGCCGATCCCGATCCTGGCACAGCCGGTCAAGGATCGCGCGTCGCTGGGTGAGCCAGCATTCGAGGCGAGCCTCGACGCGGCCATGAAGCATTTCAACGCGATCCGCGACAAACCGGTGCCGTTCACGCCGCTCAACCTGCCCGATCCATTCGAACATTTGCGCTACGGCCAGTTGCGCAATCCGCCGGAAGAGAACGTGACGCCGCCGCTAATTCCGTACACGAGGCCGAAGTAGTCGGCGCATTCGTTTAGCGCTCGCATGACGCCGCGAGAGCGCTAAACGAATTCTCGGTTACTTGTTCTTGAACACGCTATGGCAGTCGATGCACGAGTTCTCCACGGCGGTCGCGGCTCTCAAAATCTCGTCGGCGTTCTTCTTGCTTGCGCCCTCGGCGAGCTTGATCGATTCATCCCTCATGACGATGGAAAACTCGCGCCATTTGGCCACGTCCTTCTTCGGCGTGAGTTCGTGCGTGATCGAGCCCACGGCAGCGAGTCGATAGGCCAGTAGCGGCAGTTCCTTCGACACCTTCGCCATGTTCTCGTCGTTCAGCTTCTTGCCCGCCAACGAACTCAACAGTGCTTCGATGCCGTTGAGGTTCTTGAGCTTCACTTGATAGTGCAAATCGGGATGGATACCTTCGCCGCCTTTTTTCTGCGAGAGAAACATCTTCATCATCGGCTCGGTCGCTTGCAGATATGCGGTGAAGTCTTTGATCTCGGCGGGTGCTTTGGGCGCTGTCGCGATATTCTTGCCAAATGCTGCCAATTTTTTCAGATCGCTTTTGCGCGCAGACTGCGCCGCTTGTAGAGAGGCCCCTCGCAATGAAGAGGCGGCATCGCCCGCGGCGTTCTTCGAGCTGAGCGTGTACGCGGCCAAGATCGCGGCTTCAACCTCGGTCTTTTCGTGAGCGTTCTTGTCGCCAGATGTCGCGATCTCCTCGATGAACTTGATGGAGCGCGCCGTGAGTTCCTTGTAGGCGTCATCAGGCAGGTATGGCTTCCACGCGGACGATTTGCCGCCCCCCTGAACGCCTGACGCGAGCAGCGTGACGCTTGCCAATCCGATCACCAAAAAAAGGAAACGCTTCATGGGGCCTCCGCGAAATTCAGAAGAGAGTGATGGTTGAGCGTCATCATAAGATTCCGTCGCCCGGTTGCAAGCAGTTTCTCAAAACGCGCTTTTGGCTCTTGCTTCACGCTGATTTTCGGATAGTTTCAGAGCATCTTGTGACATGACTGGTTCCTCTACGGACAATTCCCATGCAAACTCGGCATTCCGTTCTCTTCCTCGGTCTCGTGATCTGTGTGGCGTTGACCGGCTGCAGCCGCGGCACAAGCTCCGATATCGAACTTGGTAACGGCTACAAGCTGATCGCCACCAAGACCGACGACGGCAATGCCACCAAATGCCGCGAACACGCCGAGGATTTGCTGCTCAAACGCCCGAAGGTGGCCTGTCTCGTCGGGCTGTGGGAGTACAATCCCCCTGCCCTGCTGGGCGCCGTCAAGAACTCGAAGAAGAATGTTCCCATTGTTGCTTTCGATGAAAACAAGCAAACCCTCGAAGGCATCAAGGATGGCAGCATCGAGGGAACCGTTGTCCAGGATCCGGAACAGTTCGGCTATCAATCGATCAAGATCCTGGCTTCCCTGATCGAAAAGGGCAATGACGACGTTCTGAAGACTATTCCCAACATCGGCAAGAACAACTCGATCTTCGTTGACCACAAGGTCGTCACCAAGGACGGTGTCGACAAGTTCAAAACCGACGTAGACAAGATCCTGAATGAGAAGATCGACATGGGCGACCAGTCGGGCAAGCCGAAGGTGGCCTTTGTCTCCAACAACGCCTTCGAATTCTGGACTTTCGCCGAGAAGGGAGCCCAGAAAGCCGCCAAGGAGTTCGGCGTGCAACTGATCTTCAAGAAGCCGAAGGACAGTTCGCCCGCCACGCAGCGTAACGATATTTCGGATCTCATCACGAGCGGCTGCAAGGGCATCGCTGTCAGCCCGAATGAGCCCAGGAATTCGCAGGACTTCTTCAAGACGGAAGTTGCGACCAAGGTCAAACTCGTGATGGTCGATAACGATCTGCCGGACCCGAGCGCGCGCATCTGCTACATCGGCACGCACAACTACCGCGCCGGTCGCGCTGCCGGAGAGCTGGTCAAGAAAGCCATTCCCAAGGGAGGCGAAGTCGCGATCTTCGTCGGCCAGATGGGCGCCACCAACGCCATCGAACGCCGGCAAGGGGTGCTGGACGTGCTGGCGGGCAAGGACCTGAAGGAGATGGGCGACGTGACGGCCAACAAATGAACCAATTAGCCCGCCATTCATGGCGGGACTGCGCGTACCCGCCATAAACGGCGGGCTATTTTCATGGCCCCTCTTCTTGTCGCGACCGGCATCTTCAAGGCGTTTCCCGGCGTGCAGGCGCTTGCCGACGTAGACTTGGAAATCCAGCCGGGCGAACTGCTGGCCGTCGTCGGCGAAAATGGCGCTGGCAAATCGACGTTGATGAAGATCCTTGCCGGTGTCTACCGGGCAGACGCTGGACACATCGACTTCGACGGCCGACCGGTCGCGATTCACAGCGTCAAGGACGCGGAACATCTCGGCATCGTCCTCATTCATCAGGAACTCAACCTCGCGACGCACCTCGACGTAGCCGGCAACATTTTCCTGGGCCGTGAACCGACCTGGGGCGGCTACCTTGGCCTGATCGATCGTCGGCGCATTCACGCCGACGCCGAGCGCATCACGCGCCGGCTCGGGCTGCTCGTATCGACGCGCACGCTGGTGCGTGACCTGTCGATCGGCCAGCAGCAGCTCGTCGAAATTGCACGGGCGTTGTCACTCAAGTCGCGTCTGCTCGTTCTTGACGAGCCGACGTCAAGCCTCACCGAAAGCGAGACCGATCTGCTCTTCACCGTGCTCAACGAGCTCAAAGCCGACGGCATCAGCATCTTGTACATCTCGCATCGGCTCAAGGAGGTTGAGGCCCTCGCCGATCGCGTCGTCGTCCTGCGCGACGGCAAGAACGCGGGTGAATTGCAGCGCGGCGCGATTCGCCATCAGGCCATCGTGCAACTGATGGTCGGGCGGGAACTGAAGCAATTCTTCCAGCGGCATCGCGGCACGGAGGCGTCGCGCCCCGAGGTCGTCCGCGTGCAAGGCGTGCGCTGGTCGGCGGCGCAAGCGGGGATCAGCTTCAGCATCCGTTCCGGCGAGATCGTCGGCATGGCCGGGCTTATGGGCGCCGGCCGCACGGAATTGGCCGAGACGTTGTTCGGCGTGCGCGCCTTACACGCGGGGACGATTGCTATCGACGGCAAGCCGATCCGCATTCGCAAACCGGCCGACGCGATTCGCGCCGGCATCTTTTTGATTCCCGAAGATCGCCGGCTCGACGGTCTGATCCTGGAGGACAACGTGAAGCACAACGTCAGCGTCGCAGTGCTGCCCGGCTTGAGCCGATTCGGTTTTCTGCAGTTTGGTCGCGAGGCTCAGCTCGCTCAGGCGATGTGCGAACGTTTCAAGGTGCGCACGCCCAGCACAACGCAGATCGTCGGCAATCTCTCCGGCGGCAATCAACAAAAAGTCGTTCTTGCGAAGTGGCTTAGCCAAACGCCGCGG
>SYHD01000319.1 GCA_005799265.1 Planctomycetia bacterium
ATCCTGACACACGACCCGTTCCTCATCCGACAGCCGGACGATATACTTCTTGTACATGTGACACCTCCTTGTGTGCCTGGAAGTGTCGCCGAAATCGTCAGCTGCGCCAACCCCAACATTTAGCGTGGGTCAGGCACTAGACACTATTTCAACGGGGTGGCCGCCAAACGAATCGTCGTCATGGGCACGCACGTGGTCGTGCTGGCGTAGGGCGGATTTCGTCCGTCTCTCACTTCATTTCGTTGACGCTCGCCGCCTCACTGCGGCGCACCGGCTCGACGCCTTGCAGCTCCAGAGTGGCCGTCTCCTTCGTTTTCATGTCGACGACCTGAATGCGGTGGTTGTTCGTATCGGCGACGTACATCTTGCCGGCGGCGATCCACAGACCACCGGGTTCGTCGAAGAGGTTGTCGCCAGCTACAAACGTGGCGCAGGTGCGTTTGCTCGGATCGAGGATCTTGATCTTGCTGTTGTAGGTGTCGGCGACGTAGAGCTTGCCGTCTAAATAGACGACGCCGAGAGCGTGTTGCAGACGGACTTGATTGCCGACGCCGTTCACGTCGCCGAAGTCGAAGAGGCCCTTACCGACGACGGTGGTGACGTTGCCGGGAACACCGATGAGCGGCACGGAGCGGATGGCGCTGACCTCGCTGTCGGCGACGAAAAGGCGTTTGCCGTCGGTCGCCAGGCCCGAGGGTTGGGCGAAGGCCGAGGCTTTGAGCGTGCCGTCCGTGAGGTCCTCATTGCCATTGCCTGCGTAGACGGCGACGTTGCCTTTGACCGGATCGAACACCCAGATCTGATGATGGCCGGACATGGCGATGTAGATGCGTTTGTTGTGCAGCAAGATATCCCACGGGCTGCACAGCGGGATTTTCAAGGCGGCGCCGGATGAGCCAAAGCGGCCGAAGCGGTTTTGCACGCCGGTGCCCGCGACGAGTCTGACGGTTTCATTCTTGAGGTCAAGCGCGCGAATGGCGTGGTTCTTGCGGTCAGCAACGTAGAGTGTGTTGCCGTCGAGCGCCATCCCTTGCGGATCGCTAAACTGGGCGTCGGCGAACGCGCCGTTCTTGAACCCCTCTTTACCGCTGCCGGCGACGGCGATCTTCTTGCCTTCCAGGTCCGTGATCACGATGCGGTGATTGGTGCTGTCGGCAATGAAGAGCCGTTTCGAGTCGGCGTCGGCCAACACCTTGCCTGGGAAGCAAAGCGGGCTGGCCGTCTTTTCGTTTGCCAGCTTGAACGTGATCGGCGTTTTCTTGAGCGTGCCCTTGGCGTCGAACTCCTTGATAAGTTCCTTGATGCTACGGTCCACGAGTTCGAGGTTGCCTTCGCCGCGCGCAAAGCCCCGAAACTTTCCAGCGGGATCGATCAGGACCAGCGTGGGCCATTGAGTGCAGCCATAGGCGGCCCAGATTTTGCGATCAGCGTCATTGATGACGGGATGCTTGATCTCGTAGCGGAGAATCGCCTTCATGATGCTGGAGGTTCGCTTCTCGTTGTCGAACTTGGGTGTGTGCACGCCGATGACGACGACGATGCCAGGGTAGCGCGCTTCAATCAAGGCGAGATCGGGGAGCGTATGGATGCAGTTGATGCAGCACAGAGTCCAGAAGTCGAGCAGGACGATTCGGCCCCGGAGGTCGGCGAGCGTGATCGGCTTGTCGGTGTTGAGCCAGACGGTGCCGCCGACCAGATCGGGAGCGTCGATGCGTTTGGCGCCTTGGTAGGCGGCATGGGCCGTGGGCGTTTCAATGCTGAACGCCCAGTAAGCCGAGCTTGCGGCCAACAGCGCGACGGTGACTGCGGCGACGATGGGCGAACCGAGCACCTTACCCAGTACGGTGCGAGTTTGCATGGCGGTCTCCTCAATTGAGAGCGCGCATTATACCAGGAAAATGCGAGATAAGGCGAGTGCGCCCTAGATATCAACAATCACTTCCGCCAGCCACTCGTCGCCCTTCTTTTCGACGCGCAGGCCGTGATAGGTGATCGCCTTGACCTCGTGTTCGAGATTGTGCCGGGCGCGATCGTGCGGTTCGCCCCAGGCGGTTGCGGTCAGGCCATCGGCGCGTACGTGGACTTTGAACTTGACGAAGAGCAAATGATCGGCGTCCAGGTGGTAGAGCAATTCGCGCAGCCAGTCGACGAGTAGAAATTCGCGGTCGTCGCCTTGAAGCTCGATGTCGATATTCTGCAGGGGTTTGATGGTTGCGAGGTCTTCAACGACCGCGGAGAACAGACACTGGGCGGCTTCGGCAAAGAGCGTGTCAAGGTCGGCAGCGCGGATGCGCAGGCCCAGGTCAGCGGTGTGCTCGAAGAGTTCGTACATGTTGTGTGGTAAACGCCTAACGCTCGCACGGCGCCGCACGAGCGCTAAACGAACACCCCTATTTCGGCGCCATGCGGATCGCGCCATCCAGACGAATCACCTCGCCATTGAGCATCTCGTTCTCGATGATGTGGCGGGCGAGCGCCGCATATTCCTCCGGCCGACCGAGTCGCGACGGAAACGGGACTTGCTGCGCAAGCGATTGCCGCGCGGGTTCAGGCAATGCCGCCAGGAGTGGCGTATCGAAGATTCCGGGGGCGATCGTCATGACCCGAATGCCGTGGCGTGCGAACTCCCGCGCCAAGGGCAGCGTCATGCCGACGACGCCGCCTTTCGACGCCGCGTACGCTGTCTGGCCGATTTGCCCATCGAAAGCGGCGACCGATGCTGTATTGATAACGACGCCGCGTTCGCCTGTGGGGTTCGGCGCATGGTTCAACATCGCGGCGGTCGTCAGGCGCAGCACGTTGAAAGTCCCGATCAAGTTGATCTGGATTGTCTTGACGAAGCCACCGACCGGATTGGGACCGGTCTTGCCGTGGACTTTCTCGGCGAGCGCGATGCCGGCGCATTGGATGGAGCCGTGCAAGGCGCCGAAGGTTCGCGTGGCCAGGTCGACGGCGGTCTGCACGCTGGTTTCGTCGGTGACATCGGTCGGCGCGAAACGGACGCGCGCACCGAGTTCCATTGCGAGCGTTTCGCCGGCTGCCCTGTTGACGTCCGCGATGACGACGTTCGCGTTCGCCTGAGTCAACATGCGCACGCACGCCGCGCCGAGGCCGGACGCGCCGCCGGAGACGAGGAACGTGTTACCTTGCAGTTGCATCGCTTCTCTCCATTCTCATCCCAGAGGCAAGAAGTCGCAGTACGAAAACCGACCATCGCGCAGCACGCGCTCGCCGGGTGCAAAAGCGATTGGTCTTTTAAAGGACGGCCCGTCGTACACGAAAGTGTGAAACTCGCCGTGTTCGCCACAAGGATCGATGTGCGCCGGCAAGTCGCGCAGTAGCTGCTCATCATACTCGCGGCCGGCGAAATCGGCGGCCAACACTTGCGTATCCACACAACACAATACGGCGCGGAAGCCAAGGGCGATAAACGCGCGCGCAATTTCGTTCGTCGGCTGGGCCCACAACGGAAAGACGCACGCCGCCTTGCCGAAGAGCCGCTCCTCGCGATAACGCCGCACGTCTTCGAGAAAGAGATCTCCGCAGATCACGTTTGCGACCCCCTGATGTTGCGATTCGGCCCAGGCATCCTTCATGGCGCGTTCGTAGATGTCGTTGCTGCACGGATATGGGATCTCGACGAGCGTAAGCGGAATGCCGAGGCTTGACGCCTGGCGTCGCAGCAGCTCGACGCGTACGCCGTGCATGCTGATGCGGTCGAATTCGCGTGTTACTGTCGTCAGGAGCGCGCCGATGTCGTATTTGTCCCGTGCATGCCAGAGCGCGAGCGTGCAATCCTTGCCGCCGCTCCAGGAGATGATGGCTTTGGGGTTCATTATTGTTGCCAATATCTGACCGTTTAGCGATCGGAGAGAAGCGCCGAGTCGCCCGGCGCTTCATTCCGATCGCTAACCGGACAGCGGTCAAATCCAGTGCGTCAACAGGCGCTCTAGCGCCGCCGCCCAGCTCTCCGTCTGTTCCAGCGGTGCATCATCGATACCGAGCGCCGGCAACGGCGCATCCACGATCAGTCGGCTCACGACCGCTCCCTCGGCGTAGAGCGGCTGCTCCTTTACGCTCGCCAAGAGGCAATGGCACAGGCTGCGCCGCGCCCGCAGTTCGCAATGGGCCGCCAATTTTTCCGCCGCGAGCACCTTGATGGTCACCGTGCCATTGGCGATCTGCTCGGCGAGCAGCACCTCGACCAGCTCCTTCTCCGCGGCCAACGGGAGCGTTTCTTTCCCCTCGATCAGAATGAACTCGAATACGAGAGAATCCGTATGCAGCCAGTCGATCAGCCGCGGCACGGCCGCGTAGAGAAGGGCCAGCGTAAAAATGCCACGCTGAAACGTCAGCTCAACATCCTTGACGCGTGCCTGGGTCAACTCAGGAAAAAGCGCAAAGACGAAAGTGCGGCGGCGGCGCAAGAAGCTGTTCTCGTCGCGTGAGTAGTAGAGCAGCTCATCGCGCAGGAACTTGATGTCGAACAGATCGGGCCGATCGGTTTCTTCCATGAAAGCGAGCTGCGAATGCAGGAGGCTTTCGATCGAACCACGCGTGGAGATCGACGCGAAGCCGCCGACGGGGTACGTGTCCTCTTCGAGAATGCGCGTCGGCACCTCGTGACGCCTGCTTGATGAGCGCGGCTTGCGCGGCGGCAGCGATTCCTGAAGCGATTCCGCAGCTTGCAATACTTGCCGCAGGGCGACGCGCTGGCCGAACTGCGCGAGCGCCGTTTTGCGCTCCAACTCGAAGATGTCTTCCTTGCCCACGGGTGACGCCGTATTGCGGATCGCACCGACGAGACCGCCGTACATCTCGACCAGCAATGGCATCGGTCCTTGCTCGGTGAACGATTGCCAGCCGGCGCGCAGAGTTTCCTCCGTGTCGGCATCGCGCACGGCCTTGATCGCGCCGGGACTGATGAGGACGCCCGGCAAGTCGGCGCGTTGCCGCATCTGAGCGAGAAGAAACGCCAACCCTCTGGCGCGATCGCGTCCCTGGTATCGACTCAGGGCATCGGCGGCACGCTCGAGTCCGCTGTCGGCAAGCAGCTTGCCCAGAACGTAATCTTCGTACCCGCGCATCAATGCCGTCGGCCAGCCCGGCGGATGGACGCCGTCGATGCTCGTTTCGCTCACGGCCCGGAAGATGATGTGCCCGACATCGGCGATGAAACCCAGCGGCGGCAACGGCGTGCCTTCCGACGCCAGCGCGAGTGACCAGTCGAGAATCTGTGTCAGCGACACCGCGCGTGTCGGCACGACGCGCTGCCACCACAGGCCTTGCGTCAGGAAGTGATGGGCGTCAGTGGGATCGCGGAGTTCGCGGGTCGTCATCAATGTCCTTCCTCGTTCCCACGCGGGAGCGTGGGAACGAGAAATCACGCCGAGCCAAGCAAGTTCGGCACCTTGTCGCGTAGCAGGGCCATCTCCTGATGCGTCTCTCCTAAATAGGCGAGCATGCGCAAATCGTCGCGCGTCACCGTGCCGCCCGTGAAGAGCCAGGCACGCACGCGGAAGAGCTTGTACAACTTCACCAGCTTGCGATCGCTGATGAAGATGCGGTCCTCGCGCGTCAGCGTCTTGACGAGCCGTTGAAACTCGCGAAACACTTCGGCCGGGAAGAACTGCTTGCGATCGGCGGCTTCATCGGGTTTCCGCGCGAACAGGTGCGTCAGATAGCGATTGGCCTTCAGGATGTCGGTCAGATTCGCGTGCTCCTCGACCCACGGCTTCTGGTTCAGCGTACGATTGACTTCCGATTGCAACCCCGCGTCGATCAGGGCCTCGAAGTGATCGTCCTGCACCGGCAGACTCTCGGCCTTCAAGACGAAGCGATCCTTGAGCGCCGCCAGCTCGCCCTGCTCGGGGATCTCGTTGGTGGCGGCGAAGAGGATGCGCAGCTTGACCGGCGTCGGCATGCCGTCCTGGTAGAACTTCTTTTCGTTGATGATCGTGAGCAGGATATTGAGGATCGCCGAGTTCGACTTGAAGATCTCGTCGAGAAACGCCAGCTGCGCGGTCGGCAGCTTCCCCTTCTCTCTGCGAATGTATCGGCCGTCGCGGAGCTGATTGATGTCGATGGGGCCGATGATCTCCGACGGCTCGGTGAAGCGCGTCAGCATGTACTCGAAGTAATCCTCGTCGGCGATGCCCAGGGCGTCCTTGAACTTGAGCACAAGATCGGACTTGGCGGTTCCGGGCGGCCCGACGAGCAAGAGCGGCTCCTGGGCGACAGCGGCGACGACCATCAGATCGATCAACTCCTGCTTGGCGACGAAGAATCGGCTGAGCGAGGCGCGAAAGTTGGCGAGCTTTTTGCGCAGATCTTCGGCTTCCTCTTGAAGCTTGGCGAACGACCAATCGTCGGTGGGCGGTTGTGGTTTCGCGGCGGCCATGAAGTTCTCTGCGGGGGCGGATGGGCGATGCGTCTTCGTTCATTTTCAGGGAAAGCCGACAAAGCTCAAGGGGAACTGGTTCAGCGAATTGGATCTGGCGCGAACATGCCGTGGAACGAGCCGCCGTTGCGTGTGTATTCCCAGAGGAAGGCAGGCACATCCTCGCGAGGCAACGGCTTAGATAGCTCGACATGAAGCCGCACCTGATCGGAGAAATGGTCCGCACCCAAGACGGCAATCATGTCCTGGCGTTCAAAGATCGAAAAGTTGCCAATCCTTGCCTCGACTGGAAATGCCGTGCTAAGCCGCAGCCGAAGCGAGTCGATGTCGTTCACGCGCGTCGAAAAGCCGCCGCCGGCGCCGTGCAAATAGGCCATCATGTGACCGAATACGAAGGACATCAGGCTAGACTCGGCGTTACGGGCAAGGATGAAAGGCCTATCGTCGAAATCGTCATCATTAAAGACATACATCGCTACGGGAGGATCGACTTCATTTAAGTTGCGTTTGAAGACTGCCCAGTAGACGTCACCCTCGGTTTGCAACATCAATGTAAGGGCCCGGTCACCTGCCGCTTCAGTCAGATCTTCCACAACGAATCCATCGCGCATCACCTTGCCAAAGCTGTTCCGCGCTTGCAAATCACGTGCAAACGCGATCCATTCCCTGAACGACGACGCCAAGACGACGTTGTGATCCTTCTCAATGGCCGCGATCGCATCGGCTTGACCGCCCAGGTCCGGCATCGGCACGCCGTGCCAGCGTTCGCAGAATTCGCGCAGCAAACGCCAGCGTTCATTCCAACCAATGGGGACCTCGCGGAAAACGGGTTCATAATGGTTGCCGTAGTTCATCCAGTCGAGCCATTTCTTGGTACACTGGGCGCGCAGCTCGTTGCGGCGCGGCTTGAGCTGCCAGTAGCGGTCGGCCCAGATCGGCACGCTGAACATTTCCTCTTCGATGCGGATCAACTCGCCGCGCGCGTCCCCTTTCTCATCGAGCCAGTCGGCGTAAACCAGACGTGCCATGCGGTATTCGGGATTCGCGGTGATCTCGTCGAGGAAGTTGCGTTCTTGGGTCATGGTCGATTCCCTGGCTCTTGGTGCGCGAAACCGCAAGCGAGCTTCGATGCACACGGGATGAGACGCGGTCAGCCCGTCGTCAGCGGATATTGTTTCGCGCGCCAGTCGCGGATGCCGCCGTCCATCGAGATGACGTTGGTGTAGCCCATCTTCTGTAACGCATCGGCGGCGAGGGCAGAGCGAAAACCGCCGCCGCAGTAGAGTACGAGCGGCGTCGCGGTGTCGGGTACGCGCAGTTCGATATCGCGCTCGATCACGCCTTTGCCGAGGTGGATGGCGCCGGGCAGGTGATCCTTCGCGAACTCGCTCTCCTCGCGCACATCGATGAGGAGGAACTTTTCCCCTTTGTCGAGCATCCCCTTGACGGCATCGATGGTGACTTCCTTGACACTTTTCTTGGCGTCGTTGACGATCTGCAAAAAACGTGGCGTGTGCTTGGCCATGTTGTTCTCCTGGTTATGGAGTCATGTTAACGAGACTCGGCCGTAGAATCGACGTTTATGGACGGATACGTCAGCGGTCCCGGTCGGCGGATTGCGTCCATGAACGCACGCATGGTTGCGGCCATTTGCTCGGCGGCTTCAATCTGTTGTTGCCCAAGATCGTTCACCTCCCTGCGATCCTCCGGCTTGACGTAGACCTGTGCCGCCCGTGCTCCGGACGGGTCCACGTGCAAGGCCCAGGTCGGCGTGCGTATGAGGCGACTTTCCTCGCCCCCCGCTTGCAAGTGCGCGAATGCGTAAGGGCGGATCGAGTCCACCTCGCCGCGGATCAACGGCCAAAGGCTGCGGCCATGCGTCGGCGGAATCGATTGGCCGAGCGCCTCCAGAATCGTTGGCAACAGATCAA
The DNA here is from genome assembly GCA_005799265.1 of Planctomycetia bacterium. Taxonomy (GTDB): domain Bacteria; phylum Planctomycetota; class Planctomycetia; order Gemmatales; family Gemmataceae; genus SIAQ01. The sequence continues at coordinate 8,332 of SYHD01000319.1, forward strand.
CCGGCTGCGTCAACGCGGCGATGCGCAGTCCCGCATTTTCCGGCTCTCTTCCTGGGAGAGGGGCCAGGCGCGAGGGCCGGTTTGGCAAACGCACAAGCAGCGGCACGTGTACCAGTTCATCGTGCAGCCTCGGCTGCGGCGTGCCGATCATGCCGTGTTCGGCGAGCGGCAGGCCCGACCGCGCCGTCACGCACAGCAGCGTGTCGTCATCCAGATGATTGACGATCACCTCAAGCTGGGCATCGAACAGCGTCACCACCGCGGCGTAGGTGTTTTGCAGCTCCAGCACCTCCGCCTCATCCAGATCGGCCACCTCGAAGGGCGGGTCGGTCCACGGCGTCAAGCGATCCTCCAGGTCGTCTTCATCGAAGTACATGCCGAGCAAATCGTCCTCGCGAATCCACGGCGGCAACAGGCTCGGCCCCTCGATCCATAGCCAGGCGTCATTGGTTTCCATCGCCTTCAGTACGTCGTCGGCGAAGGACGGTAGCAATTCGCACCGCGTCACGTGCGGCTGCATCGGCGCGCCAATCGCCGCTTCGAGTGCATAGCAGCCAGTACCCACGCTTCTTTTTGGTAACGGCGTCGAGGGCAGTAATTCCGGTTGATCGACGAAATGCCAGTCGAAGACGATCCCCTCCGCGGCGATGCGATCCAGGTTCGGCGTCGCGACCCATTCGCTGCCGTAACAGCCGAGATAGCTCAAGCTCAGGCCGCAGGCTTCGAGGACGAGGATTTTCATAGAATCCATTGTATCCGCCGCTTGAGTCGTTGCAGTCGTGCTACGCCGCAAGCGCCAATACGGGAGTACTCATGTCGGAAAAGTTCTTTCGGCTCGACGGCAAAGTCGCCTTCGTTACCGGCGGCGGGCAAGGCATCGGCGAGGCGATCTGCCGGCGGCTTGCGGAAGCCGGCGCGAAGGTCGGCGTATTCGATCGCAACGCCGCTGCCGCCCAGCGTGTTGCACTCGCCGTCAATGGGCACGCTGCTGCGGGGGACATGACGAGCGAGGCCGATGTCGAAACCGCCGTCGACGACGTGCGCGAACATCTCGGGCCGGTCGATCTGCTTGTCAACAACGCGGGCATCACCGGCAAGGCAGGCAAGCTCTGGGAACTCTCGAGGGGCGACTGGGAAAGCGTCATGACCGTGAACGTGATCGGCCCCGTCCTGTGCTGCAAGGCCGTCCTGAACAGCATGCGCGAACGCAAGTATGGGCGCATCGTCAACGTTGGCTCAATCGCGGGCAAGGAAGGCAACCCAACGCTCGGCCCCTACTCGGCCTCGAAGGCGGCGGTGATCTGCTTCACGAAATCGCTGGCGAAGGAGCTGGCGGGGCAGGGGGACATCACGGTCAACGCGATTTCGCCGGCTGTGATTGCGACGCCGATTCTGGAGGGATTGCCGCAGACGACGATCGATTACATGGTCTCGAAGATTCCGATGGGGCGTGTCGGCAGACCAGACGAGGTGGCGGCGCTCGTGCATTTTCTGTGCAGTACCGAAGCGAGCTTCACGACGGGACAGTGCTACGATATTTCGGGGGGGCGGGCGACTTATTGAAAGGATGAAAGCAGAAGGATGAAGGATGAACAATCCTGTTCATCCTTCATCCTTCATCCTTATTTCGTAATCGATGTCACTTTGGCAATGCCCTTGCCGGCCTTGTCGTGCCCGGTGATGACCGATTTGCCGTCCGGCGCGAACACAATCGAATAGGTGATCCAGCCGCGGCGCTCCGGCTCTTTGTCCTTGTAGACTTCAGTGCCGGACCCGACATCGTAGACGCGGAGACTGCCGCCGTAGCCCGCGGTAGCGACCTGTTTTCCGTCCTTCGACAGGGCAACGCCGAAGATCCAGTCGGGGGTCGGGCCGAGCTTTTTCGTCTCCTTGCCGTCGGCGATACTCCAGTAGCGCAGGTACTTGTCGTGGCCGACGGAGAGGACGAACTTGCCGTCCGGCGTAAAGGCAACCCCGGTGAAGGCGTCGCGCAGTTCCTTGGGTTCTTCCTTCTTGCCGCCGTCCTTCTTCGGCTTCTTGTCCTTGTCCTTCTTGTCTTCCTTGGGTTCCTCCTTGACCTTGATTTCCTTCTTGGGAAGCTCGACCATCATTGACTTGATCATGGTCATGCCCTTGACATCCCAGACCATGATGATGCCATCGTTGCCGCTGGAGACGAGTTGGGTCCCATCGGTGCTGAAGGCGACGCCATAGACGGAGTCCTTGTGGCTGCCGAGCGTTTTCAGTTCCTTGGCGCCGTCGACGTCCCAGAGCTTGACCGATTTGTCGCCGCTGACGGAGGCGAGGAGCTTGCCGTCGGGGCTGAAGGCGATGGCGCTGACGCCGTCGGCGTGCCCCTTGGCGAGTTCCTTGACGAGCTTGCCGTCCTTGGGGTTCCAGAAGCGGATGCCTTTGTCGGCCCCGCCGCTGGCGACGATCGAGCCGTCCTTGTTGAAGGCGACGGCGTTGACGGTGCCGCTGTGCCCTTTGAGCACGAACTTTTCTTTGCCGGACGCGAAGTCCCAGATCTTGACGACGCCATCGACGCCGGCGGTGGCGAGCATCGTGCCGTCGGGGCTGACGGCGACAGCGTGGACGAGGCCATCGTGCCCCTTGAACTCCGTCGGGGCCTGGGCCCAGACGAAGGAGATGCACAGGAAGCCGAAGGTGGCGAGACCGAGGCAGAAGCGTTTCATCGAAGAGTCTCCTTGTGCCAAGCCGCTTGCGACTTGGCGCTCGCTGAATGGCGCCGAATCGCTTAGCGCTTTACTGCGAGCGCTAAGCCGCAAGCGGCGTGTGGAAGGCGGGTCTTACGATTCGTTTACCTCCCCTCTCCCCTGAGTACAGGGGAGAGGGGTGAACGGTTACGATTCCAGTATATTGGGCGCGAAGCCGCGCCGCATCGTGTTTTCCGTAATAACGCGCGGCAGCAGGAATTGCAACAAATAATCGGCGCCGCCCGCCTTGGAGCCGACGCCGGACAACTTGAACCCGCCGAACGGCTGACGAGACACAAGGGCGCCGGTGATCTTACGATTGATGTAGAGATTGCCGACGCGGAACTCGCGCTTGACGCGGCGGATATTATCGGGGCTGCGCGAGTAGAGGCCTCCGGTCAGCGCATAGGGCGTGCAGTTGGCCACGTTGAGAGCATCGGTGAGATCACGCGCCTTGATGACGGCAAGCACTGGGCCGAAGATTTCTTCCTGGGCGATGATCGCGTCGGCTTCCATATCGGCGAAGATGTGCGGCGCGACGTAGGTGCCCTCGCTGCCGAGGAAGCCGAGATCGCCCGCGTGGACGAGCCGGGCTTCCTGCTTGCCCTTGTCGATGTAGCCGAGGATGCGTTGCCGCGATTCGTCGTCGATGACGGGACCGACCTTACAACTCGGATCTTCCGCGGGGCCGATCTTGAGGCTTTTCGTGGCTTCGATCAGACGCTCCAGGAAGGTATCGTAGAGCGGCGCCATGACGATGACGCGCGAGCAGGCCGAGCATTTCTGCCCCTGATAGCCGAACGCGCTGGCGACGACGCCGTTGACCGCCTCGTCGAGATCGGCGTCGTCGTCGATGATGATGGCGTTCTTGCCGCCCAGCTCGGCGATCAGCTTCTTGATGTGTGCTTGTCCCGACGCGAGGACGGCAGTCTGGCGATTAAGCAGCATGCCGACGCCGCGCGAGCCGGTGAAGGCGACGAGAGCGACATCGGGATGTTCGGCGAGCGTCGGGCCGATTTCCTCGCCGACGCCGGGCAAATAGTTGACGACGCCGGGGGGAATGCCGGCTTCCTCGTAGATGTCCATCAATTTGGCGGCGATGACGGACGATTGTTCGGCGGGCTTCATGATCGCGGTGTTGCCCGTGACCAGGGCGGCCGTCGTCATGCCACACAGGATCGCCAGCGGGAAGTTCCACGGCGCGATCACGACCGTGACGCCGCGAGGCTCGTAGAAGAATGCGTTGTCCTCACCAGGAAGGACGCGCCCGGCCGGCTTGGCGAGGCGGCGCATCTCGACGGCGTAATACTCCAGGAAGTCGATTGCTTCACAAACATCCGCGTCAGCCTCGCGCCAGTTCTTGCCGCATTCGTAGACCTGCCACGCGGCCAGTTCGAAACGCCGCCGGCGCATGATGGCCGCCGCGTTGACGATGATGTCGGCCCGCGTGTGCGGCTCGACGTCGCGCCAGCTTGCGAATGCGCGATGCGCGGCCGCGATCGCTTGCTCGGCGTCGGCTTTTGTCGCCTTGCCGCACTTGCCGACAATCTCGCGGAGGTGCGACGGGTTGATCGAGTCGATCGTCGCCGTGGTGGTAATGCGCGTGCCGTCGATGACGAGCGGATACGATTGCCCGAATTGGCGTTTGACTTGCGCAAGGGCGTCCTGCATCGCTTGCCGATTCGCCTCGACGCTGAAGTCGGCGATGGGTTCGTTGCGAAATCCTCCCCCCTCTCCCGCTGGGAGAGGGGCCGGCGGTGAGGGCCGACGCCTCCGAAAATTCACACGTCAATACAGGCGGCGAGCACCCTCCTGGCGCTGTGCCCGCACCCCCGGCCCCGCTCCCAGCGGGGGGGGGGGGGGGATTTCGCAACGAACCC
>SYHD01000320.1 GCA_005799265.1 Planctomycetia bacterium
ATCCTGACACACGACCCGTTCCTCATCCGACAGCCGGACGATATACTTCTTGTACATGTGACACCTCCTTGTGTGCCTGGAAGTGTCGCCGAAATCGTCAGCTGCGCCAACCCCAACATTTAGCGTGGGTCAGGCACTAGAATGGGCTGCAAAATCCCAAGATCCCGCCGAGCCGTCAACCCGACGAAAATAGGCGTTGACGGCTCGGTACGAGTATCGCCTCACTTCTTCTTCTGACGCAACGAATCCCCCAAATCTTCGCGCATACGATCCGCCATCAATTCCAGCCGCCGTACTACTTCGGGATAACCCGCCACGATATTGGTCTTCTCGCTCAGATCGGTGTCGAGGTTGAATAATTCCAGGCCCGCTTTGACGTTCTTGTACAGGCCGGGCGTGCCGTCTTTGCCGGGTTCGTTGCCGATCATCGAGCGATAGGTGCGCGGAAAGTAAAGTTTCCACGACCCGCTGCGCACCGCGTGCAACTCCGTGCTCCAGTAGAAGTAGTACGCCTCGTGCGGGCTTTTCGCGTTTTTCTCTCCAAGAAGGAGAGGGCTGATGTCCTTGCCGTCGAGCTTGCCCTGAGGCAGCTTGGCGCCGGTGAGACGTGCGATCGTCGGCAAGAGGTCGATCGTCATCGCGGGCTCCGGTTGCGTGCGATCCGGCGGGATGCGCCCCGGCCAGCGCGCGATGAACGGCACGCGCACGCCACCTTCCCATGCGGTCCCCTTGCCTTCGCGCAGGAGCCCCGCGCTGCCGGAGTGATTGCCGTAGCTCAACCAGGGGCCGTTGTCGGAGGTGAAGATGACGAGCGTGTCCTCGTCGATGCCAAGCTCTTGCAGCGTCCGCAGGATTTGGCCGACCGACCAATCGAGTTCTTCAATAACGTCGCCGTATAGCCCCGCCGCCGATTTGCCCTTGTGCCGATCGGAGACGAACAACGGCACGTGCGGCATGTTGTGTGCGAGGTACAGGAAGAACGGCTGGTCCTTGTTCTTCTTGATGAACTGCACCGCCCGCTCGGTGTAGCTCGTCGTGAGCTTGGTCTGGTCGGGATTGAATTCGATCGTTTTCTCTCCCTGAATCAGCGGCAAGTCGGGGAATTTCGTCGTCGGATGTTTGGGCCACATATCGTTTGAATAAGGCAAGCCATAGAATTCATCGAAGCCGCGCCGCGTCGGCAAATACTCGGGGAGATGGCCGAGGTGCCATTTGCCGATCATCGACGTGGCGTAGCCAAGCGTCTTGAGCATCTCGGCGATGGTCGTGTGCGCACGCGCCAGCCCGTTCTTGCTCGCGGGGCCGAGAGCGCCGAGGATGCCGGCGCGGTTGGAGTATTTGCCTGTCATCAATGCGGCACGCGACGCCGAACACACCGCCTGCGTGACATAAAAACTCGTGAAGCGCGACCCTTGCTTCGCCATGAGGTCGAGGTGCGGCGTCTTGATCTTCGTGTTGCCGAAGCAGCCCAGATCGCCGTAGCCCATGTCGTCGGCGTAAATGATGATGACGTTGGGCGGTCTTTTCTTCTCTTGCGCTCCCAGCGTGACGGGTGCCAACAGCATCAGAACGAGCGCCATCCCAGGGGAAAAAATGCGCGACATAGCCATCCTCGTGAGGTGCGTTCTTGATATTAGGCATTAACTTTCACACCGATATCCAACGGGTGATGGGCCAGATCCTCGCCATTCGCCACGAGAATGAGATCGTAATGTCCCGGGCGCAGAAATTGAAGCGTTAGATTTCGCCAGCAGATCGGCCGAATGGTCAACGGATCGTTTTGGACGAGCGGTTCGCCGCCGGGGTATTCGCCGATCAATTCGCCCGCGGCGTCGCGCAACTGCACCGACAAGCGATAGGTTCCATGTGCCCCAGTAACCCTGATGTAAAGTGCGATACGCACCGCAGCCGGAAAGCCCCCCAGAGTAATTCCCGTGCAAGGGCCCAGGAGCATATCCTCACCCGTAAGTCGATCTTGAAAGATCTCCCGGCAAACCAGAATCGACTGGGCAATCGGCGGCGGCGGCTTGCGTTCCACGGTGGGGCTCCGGTCAGATCGCGGGCGAAAAACGGCTGCACACACTTGGAATTCGGGTGATGATAGCATCCACTGGTCGCCCACGCAATTGGTTAGTTGACAAATGAAAATCCAGTTTCAACTGTGTACGCGCGGCACCGACTCGCCTTCGGCAATGATCTGGGCCTCCGCGATCGCCAGGCAATCGAGCCGCGCCGCCACGGTTTCCTCGTTTGCGAATAGCTTGGCGAGCCGCACGTAAGTGGCGTGATGACGCGCCTCCGACTCGAACAATGCGCCGAAAAAGGCCGCCAGCTCCGGATCGGGCAAGCGATCACGCAAGACGCCGAAACGCTCGCACGAACGCGCCTCGATCAAGGCCGCGATGAGCAGGCGGTCGACCGCCCGCATCGGCTCGAGCTTGCCGGCCAGGGCGTGCAGCCGGCCCGCGTAGCTGCTGGCGGGAAGCTTGCGAAACCGGATGCCGCGGCGTTCGAGCAGATCAAGCACCAAATGAAAATGGCCCAGCTCTTCCTGCACGATCGTCGACAGGTCGCGGACCAACTCGACGTGATCGACGTAGGCGAACAACAAATTCATTGCCACGCCCGCAGCCTTCTTTTCGCAGTGGGCGTGATCGATGAGTAATTCGTCGAGATGGGACGAGACCTGGGCCAGCCAACACTCCGACGTCGAGACACGCAGATTTAACATGGAGAAATCATACCGATTGGGACGATTGGGCGACAAGCCGCAATCCAGGTTGATTTTGCCTCCAAGTCCAGCTATAGAACGGGCCGATAAGGTAACTTGCGAATAATGTCTCCAGCGCGAAGGACGTCGGCCATGCAAAAACACAAACTATGGTGGCTGTCGACTACGGTGATTCTCGTGGTGAGCGTGGGACTGTCCGTGCTGGGAGTTCTCCTCAAGCACAAGCCATTCTTCTATCGCAATGGCCAGATCCACGACAGCGCCGCCCGTAAAGTGCTCGATCACGAATGTCTAAGCCAGTTCGGCCAGTTGATGGTGAATTTCAAGACGCGGCAGGAGATCTGGGGTTGCACGGTGACCGAGCCCCAGATGAATTGCTTTTTGGAGGAGAGCTTCGCCCGCAGCGGCGAGGCCGAAAAATTGCGCGAAATCGGCGTCTCGGACCTCAACGTCCTCTTCAGGGATCAGAATCACCTGCGCGTCGCGTTTCGCTACGGCTCGGGCTGGTTCAGCACGGTCATCTCGTACGACCTGCACATCTGGCCCGTCCCCAAGGAGCCCAACGTCATCGCCGTGCAGATTCTGCGGGCGCGGGCCGGGGCCTTGCCGATCTCCAGCCAGTCGGTCTTGCATCAGCTTTCGGAATTCGCCCGCCATCAGAACTACAAAGTCATGCTGTATCGCCACGAACATTGTCCCGTCGCCGTCATCGAACTGCAACCGTATCAGCCACACCCAGAGGGAGTTTTGACGGGCTTGGTCATAAACCAGGGCAAGCTCTCGATTCAGGGCATGACGCTCGAGCACGCTCTGGCGCCGCCGCTGATCAAGATTAACACGCCGATGTCGCAGTGAGTTGAGCGTTCATTTCGCAAGGCACTGAAAATGCCAGGTGAGCGCATCAACACGTCGCAAACGGAACCGTCCGTTGATGCGCGTTCCCTCCAACAAGAGAATTCGCGTTTCAGCCGTCGATTCGGGCGCCTCGATGAAGCCGCCTACATCCCAGCGCTTGACCGTACCGCGATCGCCGCTGACGGGGCCTTCGTAGTCGAGATAGGCGATGCGATGATCGCCAAGCTCGGTCGCGTCGATCGGCCCGGCGTGCTGCTCCGGCGGCAACGCGAGACGCCACGCATGCAACACTTCGCCGGCTTCCAGCATGAGGTCCCAGTGCACGATGGGGTGGTCGTGTTCGAGAATGACAAAACGGAGCATTTGACTTGTATTCCAAACGATAATCAACCCGACATCCGATGGCCGTTTCGCTCCGTTTCCCCCTGCTTAAGTGCGCGATCAATCTTTTCCATGATGCGCACATTCGGCAAATGTTTGCCGTTCTCGATGCGATCGAGAGTCGCCAGACGTATCCCGGCACGACTCGCGAGTTCAGCTTGCGTCAGGCCGAGCTTGCGGCGTGTGAGGATGATGTCGCGCGCCGTGAAGATTGCAAGAGACTCCAAGGGGTAGTTGCCGCGTTCGTTGGGCGTTGGCATCGGCGGCAACCAAACGTCGGCCTTCTTCGAGAGTCGTTCAAATTCTCGCGCCGAAAGAATCACCATGCGCTCTCCGCCAATGTCCAGGTACTGAGCCTTAATTTTCATAGATATCCTTCCGGTGTCCAATCTTGTCAACAAGGACCAACTCGCCCCTAACGCGGAACCGGATTCGGTAAGCGCCGGTACGGATCCGAAACGACCCAGTCAGGTTTCCAGATAGAGCTTTCACGCCACTCACATGGGGCCATTTCTCCAAGCGATGCAGCACCTTCTGCACACGTTCCCGAACGATTCGCGGCAAGGCGCGGTAATCGTTCCAAGCGTCGTGGGTCAATTCGACGGTGGCCATTGCCTGTAGTATTCCAGAACGTGTAAGGATTGTCAATCATCGCGAATCGTGTCACATCCATAAAGCCCAGGGCAGAAGGTTATTTCCAATTCTTCGCCACCGCCTCCGCCGCGCGCATGACTCTCAGGACGTTGCCGCCGAGGATCTTGTGGATCGCTTCGCGTGAGTGGCCGCGGTTGAGCAGTTCTTGCGTGATGAGCGGAAACGTCGCAACGTCTTCGAGTTGGCGCGGGCAGGTGCTGATGCCGTCGAAATCGGAGCCGATGCCGACGTGATCGATGCCGGCGACCCTGCCGATGTGCTCGATGTGATCGACGACGTCATGAATCGAGCCCGTCGGCATCGGGTGCTCCTTCTTCCACGCCTGATACGCCTCGCGAAATTCGGCGTCGTTCGGATATTGCTTGCGCAGCTCGCGGTATTTCGTCATCAGTTCCGGCAATAACTTCGCGCCTTCTTGCGTGATGAAGCCGGAGTAAAAGTTGACCATGATGACGCCGCCATTCTTCTTGACCTCCTTGAGTACGTCGTCAGGGACGTTGCGCGGATGGGCGGCCAGGGCAAACGCCGACGAGTGCGACGCGATCACAGGGGCCTTCGTCACCTTGAGCGTGTGCCGCATCGTGTCGGCGGAGACGTGTGAGATATCGACCAGCATGCCGAGACGGTTCATCTCCAGAACGACGCTTTCACCGAACTTCGTCAGCCCCTTGTGCTTGGGGACATCGGTCGCGCTGTCGGCCCAGTCGAGATTGTCGGTGTGTGTGAGCGTCATGTAGCGAGCGCCGAGCGCGTGCAACGTGCGCAAGACGCCGAGTGAGTTGTCGATGGCATGGCCGCCCTCGACGCCGATCAGGGATGCAATCTTGCCCGATTTGCGAATGCGGAGAATATCGTCGGCGGTGTAGGCCATCTCGAAGGTGTCAGGATAGGTGCGAACCAAGCGATGGATGACGTCGATCTGCTCAAGCGTCTCCTTGACGGCGAACTTGCTATCGGCGTCCACGTACGCGGACCAAAACTGGGCGCCGACGCCGCCGCGCTTGAGGCGTTCGATGTCGGTGTGCAAGAGCGACTGCGGTCGGCTGATGTCGAAGGAGCGGAAGCTGAAGTCATTGCGCTTGCGATATTGCCAGGGGAGATCATTGTGCCCGTCGATGAGCAGGCCCGCGCGGTGAATCTTGAGCGCTTCGTCGGTGAGCTTGACGAGGCCACGCTTGGCTTTTCCCTGGGCGAAGGTCGCCTGGGACGCAAGGCAAATCAAAGCGAGCGTTGTGCCCAGTACAAGAATGCGTTTCATGGCGCGGCTCCACGGTTCCATGCGTTCGTATAACAGCAGTATATGGGTAGTGGGGCAGACATTCCTGTCTGCCGGGGCAGGCAAGAATGCCTGCCCCACGACTCATTCTCAGCGAGGTTTCCTGATGTCTTTGCGCACCATCCGTCGAGCCCTTCTCAGCGTCAGCGACAAGACCGGCCTGGTCGAGTTCGCGAAAAATCTCGCCGGCTTCGGCGTCGAATTGATCTCC
>SYHD01000321.1 GCA_005799265.1 Planctomycetia bacterium
CTGATGAGCATCTTCCGCACCCTGAAGCAACGGGGCCACAACCCGTTGCGAACGATCGTCGCTGCTCTGCGAACTTACGTGCAAACCGGCAAACTTCCGCCGTTGCCGAAGAAGGTTACTTCAAACGGCTAAAGAGTTACCGCTATTCCACAATAATGTCGCCTTCAAATGAGTAGGTGCTACATGCCTCGACCCCTGTTTACGATCATCTCGCTTCTGCTTATCACCTTCACGACCGACCTGTACGCCCAGCGGCCGCCTTATGATGTCTTCCCGCCAGCCGCCCCGCCTTACTACCGCGTGCGCTACGAGGCTGGGGCGCAGAAGGGCGAGCTTGCCTATCCGGTCAACTACACCATCTGGATCCCCACGGGCGTGAAGTCGCTGCGCGGCGTCATCGTGCATCAGCATGGCTGCGGCGAGGGATCGTGCAAATCGGGGCTGACCGGCGCGTACGATTTGCACTGGCAGGCGCTCGCCCAGAAGCATGATTGCGCGCTGTTGGCGCCGGCCTACGAGCAGCCGGACAAGGCTGATTGTCAGATGTGGTGCGATCCGCGCAACGGCTCTGACGCCGCGTTTCGCAAGTGCCTCGTTGATCTCGGCGCCAAGTCGGGACATGCCGAGTTGCCGAAGGTGCCGTGGGCTCTTTGGGGCCATAGCGGCGGCGGTCATTGGGCGGGCGGCATGGTGCTGCTGCATCCGGAACGTGTCGCCGCCGCCTGGCTGCGCTCGGGCGTGCCGCTGTTGAAGGAGGATCCGAACCGCAAAGGGATCAAAGCGCACACATTGCCGGATGCCGCCCTGAAGGCGCCGGTGATGTGCAATCTGGGCACGAAGGAAGGCGTGACCGTCAAAGACCGCTTCGCCGGCGTGTGGCCCGCGAACGAAGCGTTCTTCAACGAGGTGCGCGGCAAGGGGGGCCTCATCAGCGTGAGCATCGATCCGTTTTCAAGTCATGAGTGCGGCAATCAGCGTTACCTGGCGATTCCGTGGCTCGATGCGTGCCTGAGTGCGCGTTTGCCGAAAGATAGCGGCGATCCGCTCAAAGCCATGCCGACGGACCAGGCGTGGCTGGCGCCCATTACTGGCGGTGAAGCCGTGCCCGCGGCGAAGTTTGCCGGCGATCCGCTCAAGGCCGCGTGGCTGCCGAACGAGACCATCGCGCGGGCGTGGATGCAGTATGTCAAAGACACGGCCGTAACCGATGTCACGCCGCCCCCCGCGCCGACGAATCTGCGTCTGAAAGGAAATGAACTCACCTGGGAAGCCGATGCCGACCTCGAAAGTGGTCTGGCGAGTTTCATCATCGAACGAGACGGCAAGTTCCTCGCGAAAGTGCCGGAGCAAGGCAAGAACCCGTTCGGCCGCCCGATTTTCCAGAACCTCCAATACAGCGACACGCCCACACAACCGCTTGTGCAAATGCGCCACGTCGACACGAAGGCGGAACCCGGGAAGAAGCACACCTACCGAGTCATTGCCGTAAACACCGTGGGCTTGAAGTCGATGCCCAGCGTGGAGTCGGTCCCAGTGAATGCTCGATGAAGCGCCGTGTCGGTTCGTACGGGCGAATGCACGAGAGCAACGGAGTCAGGACGGATGGCCGAAAAAGATGGTGGCCCTTTCAACGCAAGTCTCAATTCGGAAACAAGCCCCAATCGTCGCTGCTATCCGTTAGGCCGGTGCTTTTCCTGCTGCTCGATGAGATGATGTGCGTGATGGGCTGACTCTGCTATGTTTATCCATAGCCACAAGCACGGGGGATGCATGCCAACCGCGCCGCTGGAAGTTCTCTACGAAGACAATCACTGCCTGGCGATCGCCAAGCCCGCCGGCATGACCTGCGCGCACTTCCAGGGGCAGGAAGAAACGCTCGACCGGCTTGTCAAGGAATACCTCAAGGACAAATACAAAAAGCCCGGCAAAGTATTCCTCGGCATTGTGCATCGCCTCGACAAGCCGGTCTCCGGCGTCATGCTCTTCGCGCGCACCAGCAAGGCGGCGGCCCGACTCTCCGAACAGTTTCGCGAGGGGACCATCGATAAGGTCTACTGGGCCATTGTCGAAGGGCAGGTCGAAAAAGCCGCCGGCACGCTTGAGGACTGGCTCAAGAAAAACACGGAAACGCACCGCGTCGATGTGCTGGAGCCGCACGAAAAAGGCGCCCGTCAATCGCTGTTGCACTACACGCGCCGCGGCGTGCACGGCGACTATTCATGGCTCGAAGTTCGTCCACAGACCGGCCGCACGCATCAGCTGCGCGTGCAGCTCGCCCATCACGGCTACCCGATTTACGGCGACGCCAAGTACGGCTCGGTCGCGACGTTTGGAGTCGGTATCGCCCTGCACGCCCGCGCGTTGACGTTCCTGCATCCGGTCCGCTATGAACCGATTGCGCTCACGGCCGAATTGCCGGAGGAATGGCTTGACCGTTTCTTGCCGATCCTGCATGAGGCGAAACGATGAACGATGACACCCTCAATCAACTGCGCGACATCATCCAGGAAGACGTCGGCAAACGCGGCCTCGCCAAAGATCCCGAACGCAATCTAATCAATGCTTGCCCCGGCGATTTCGCCGCGTCGTGCCGGAGCCTCGCCGAGCACCCGCGGCCGGCGCTCGCGGTGGTGACTGGCTTTTTCATCCCGACGGGAACGCCCGCCGCGGGCGAGACCGACGGCCCGCTGGGCGCGTTGTTCTTGGCCCGCGCGTTGACGCCGCTCGGCATCCCGGTCGTGCTCGTGACGGATGATTTCTGCATGCGCGCTCTGGTAGCCGGGCTTGGGGAATGCGGCTTGGGCAAGAACGTGCCGCTCATCGCCCTGCCGACGCCGACGCAAGCGAAGGACATGACGGATGCCGAATACCGCCGGCATGTGACGGACCGTCTCGACGGCGTCGCGCTCACGCATCTTCTGGCGATCGAACGGGTCGGCCCAAATGATCAGGACCGCTGCCACACGATGCGCGGCCGCGACATCACGGAGCTGATGAGTCCGGCGCATCGTCTCTTCCTGCCCTCTCCCTCTGTAGTCAGGGGGGGAGGGGTTGGGGGTGAGGGGGACGACGCGTTCGGAAGCGTTACCTTCTCATCGCCTGCACTTCACGCGCCTGGCGAGATTGAGCAATTTCCTGGCAGTTCGGCCCCCTCACCCCCGGCCCCTCTCCCCCTGAGTACAGGGGGAGAGGGGGGAAATGTGCTGACCACCGTCGGCATCGGCGACGGCGGCAACGAAATCGGCATGGGCAAAATCCCCCGCGCAGTCATCGCGAACAACATCCCCAATGGCCAGCTCGTCGCCTGCCGCATTGCGACACAACACCTGATCGTCTGCGGCATCAGCAACTGGGGCGCCTACGCTCTGGCCGCTGGTGTCGCCCATGTGCGCGGCCAAGCGCTTGACGCGTCGCTCTTCGATCCGAAGCGCGAACAACAAATCCTCGATGTGATGGTCCAAGCTGGCCCGCTCGTCGATGGCGTCACCGGCCAACCAACCGCGACCGTCGATGGCTTGACATGGCAGCAATATGTGGAGGTGCTGGTCAAGATCGGCGCGCGTTTACGTTGAAGTCCTTGGCAAACGGGTTCCGGAAACGATAGATGAAAAAAGAGTCGGGAATCGCTAATAACGATTCCCGACCCGTTTTTTTCCCCAGGTGCCGCTCGCGGCTTAGCGCTCGCAACCTGGCGTCAAGCGATTTGACTTTTGTCAGCGAGCGCTAAACGGCCGCTCACGGATTGCCGATGTCGCGCTTGGCGTCCTTGCGGGAGGCGGTGCGAATCTGGCCGCGCAGATATTCCACGGCGGCATCGAGCTGGCGATCGCGAAATTCGCTCTTCGCGTCGCTCGCTTTGGTCCCGCGTATTATCTCCGAGTCTCTTTGATGATCGAAGAGATCGTTTTCCTCCTTCTTGGTCAGGCGGATATCGAATCCCTCGTTCGGCTTGACGCCCCATTCGACGGTGTCGTCGTCCTTGTGCGGTGAGTTGCCGCGGTTGAGATTTCGGCCATTGGGACGCCAGAACGTCGCAGTGGTCAGCTTGAGGATGCTGTTGGCTTCGAAGCCGTGGATGGTTTGCACGCTCCCCTTGCCGAAGCTGCGCGAGCCGATAATGATGGCCCGGCCATGATCCTGAAGGCAGCCGGAGACGATCTCCGAAGCGCTGGCGCTGCCGGAGTTGATAAGGCAGACCATCGGGAAGGTCGTGTAGGAGCCGTCGGCGCGTCCGACGTAGGTCGTCTCCTTGCCGTCGCGATGCCGGACCGACACGATCATGCCGTCCTGAATGAAAAGGTCGGCGATCTTGATGGAGCTGTCGAGCAGACCGCCCGGATTGAAGCGCAGATCGAGGATGAAGCCCTTGATGCCTTGCGCACTGAGATCCTTCATGACACGTTCGAGGTCGGCGTAGGTGTTTTCCGCGAAGCCGCTCAGGCGGATGTAGCAGATCTTGTTTTCCTCATCGATGACGTAATTCCAGGCGTCCTTGTCGTTGCGTTTGATGCCCATGACGCTTTCGACTTCGATGGTGCCGCGCGTGAGAATGAACTCCAGCGGTTTGGCGGCGCCTTCGCGTTCGACGATCAGCTTGATCTTGGTGCCGGGCTTGCCCTTGATGAGCTTGACGGCTTCATCGGTGGCGAGCCCCTTCGTGGACGTGACGATTGGCGAGTCGTAAGGCTTGCCGGTCTTGGGGTCGACCTCGGAGACGATGGTGGTGATGATGTCGTTGGCCTGCATGCCGGCTTTATGAGCAGGGCTGTCGAAGATCGGCGTGATGACCTGTAGTTCATCGCGTGCGTCGTTCTTGCGAATTTGTACGCCGATGCCCTTGAATGAACCGGAGGTGTCGGTGCGGAATTTTTCGACCACCTCGGGCGGAATGTAGCCGGTGTGCTTGTCGAGCTTGCCGAGCATGGCGTTGAGCGAGGTGGTGACGTCTTGCCCCTTGTCGAGGTCCTCGCGTTTGCCGAGGTGCTGACGGGCGTCGCTGAGCAGACGCAGCAGCTCGGCCGGCTCCAGCTCCTTGACCTTGCCGAGGCGCTCATTGAGGTGCGCCGGGATCTTTTCGTCGATGCCCTTGTACATGCCGTTTATCGCGTACTCGACCATCGGCCCACGCGCGGTTTCCTTGACGTAGCTCTGGCGGACGAGTTCGACGCCGCGCATGATCGTGAGCGCGTAACGTCCCGCCTGCTGTTCGGTCATGCGCGTGCTTTCAAAGATGTCGGTGCGCTCCTTGGTGAAGGCATCGACATCGATCTTCGCGTCGGCGAGCTTCTGGTACGATTTGCGCAGGGTTTGCTGGGCCTCGAGCTTTGGCATGCGAATAAGGAGATTGCGCCCTTCCTCGGCGACCTTTGCATCGAGTTTCTTGTCCTCGGCGATGGCCACGAATTTCTTCAGGCGCTCGAGCGACTTGGCGTGTTCGGTCGGGTTGTAGGCGATGACGAAGTCCTGCGATTGTGCTTCGAGCACGCCGGACTTCTGCTCTTTCTCTTCTTTGGTCTTGCCGTTGGCGCGGGCAAGGTCGGGGACCGCCTTACGCACGAACTTGGCGAGTTCGCCGACGGTGATGTTGCCGTCGGCCTCATAGCCGTCCGCGTCAGCCTTACCCTTGAGGCCGTCGAGCAACGCCTGGGCGAGGATGCCGTGCTTGTCGAGATCGAGCGAGGGTTTGGTGGCGGCGCCGGCGATGAAGATGACTCGGCTCGGCTGAGGATCTTTCGCTTCGTCGCCGGCGCTGAGAAACTCGCGATAGAAGTTTTGTGTGTTGGCGTCGGGCGCCTTTTCCTTGCCCGGATCGAAGCCTTTGAAGTGGACATCGACCACGGCGACGAAACGCTGGCTGGGCAGCTTGTCGATGATGTGCTCGATGTCGCCCGAGGCGATGGCGTTCTTGGCGCGATCCTTGAACGTGGAATCAACGCCGAAGTAACAAGAGCGTTCGCCCAGCGGCGCCCCATTGCCGAAAATGGCGAAGATGACGAGATCGTCCTTCTTGGCCGATTTTTCGAGCCATTGCAGGGCCTTGACGATATTGTCCTTGGTGGCCCTGGCGTCACCGTCCTGCGCGGAGCCCAACAAAAGCTTGGCGTGATCTTTTTCGACGCCGAGGTGATCTTTCGAGAGCAAGAGCTGGTAGAGCGCTTTCGCATCGGTCTCGGCGTGCTTGCGCGATAGGATCTGCGGGTCCTGATACTTGTCGATGCCGACGACGACGACGAACGGCCTGCCAGTCTGTTCATCGGCACGCAATGCAGGCGCGAGAAATGCAGCAAAGACGAACGCCAAAAGCCCGATACGCTTGAGCATACACGCGGTCCTTTCCAGCATGAGGAATGTCAAGGTTGACCGAGGTTCCGCGAGAAAGGGGGGTGAGGGCATCTTTTCCCGACGCAACCGCAATCCTATGGTGTACGACGAATGAGTGCACTCAACACAAACACGTCGCGAGTTCATCCTAACCGAATCGTGAAAATTTGACAAAGGGACTTTTCCTTGAAAGGGCGCAGGCTGGGGAGAGTCGGCTGCCGCTTGCGGCCTAGCAGTCGGCAACGAGTGCGCGAGCGCTAAGGCGCAAGCGGCATTCAAACGGCGTATCCATACCGCGCAATCACGGCCGCCCAGCGTTTCGCGATCTCCGCTTTTTGCGTGTCGGTGAGCTGATACTTGTTCGTCTCGTAACCCTTGACCGTCGCGAGATACGCCTCCAGACGCGGCAAATATGCCTCGTAGCCGCCGAGCTGGAAGTGGTCGTAGATCCTTTTCATCGCGCCGATGGGATCCTTGATGAGGTCTTCGTAACGCACTTCGTGAAACTGGCCCGGCGCGAGCAGCTTCTTGCCCTCTTCGAGCTTCTCGTACATATGGACGAATGTCTGCAGTACGTATTCCTCGACCCCGGCGTGGGTCGGCGTTTGCAGGCAGTGCGCTTTTTGCAGCGTCTTCCACAGGTTGACCGTGGACGGGAAGACGACATACGGATCGCGCACGATGTGGATGAAGATCGCGTCCGGGAACATTTGCTTCAGCGTCTTGATGCGCGCCGTGTGCGGCGGCGACTTCAGGATCAGCCGTTTGCCGGACTTGTAGGTCACGCGTTTCAGAAATCGCTTCAACGCCCGCTTCCAGCGTTCCAATTGCCTCGGCGTGATCGTCTCCAGGTCGAGATACTCCTGGCACTCCGGCGGATCATTCGGGAACGCGAGCATCGTGTACGGCGATCCCGCGCCCATCATGCACAGGGCGAACTCGTCCTCTTGAGGCCGATCGAAGCCCGCTTTCATGTTGTCCATCGGCCGGCTCGACGACATCAAGAAAGGCAGCCAGCGCTGGAAGATCGGCTCGGTCAACAGGAAGTCGTGCGGGTCAATACACTCGTACGTCGTGGGAAAGCCGAATCGTTCGTCGCAGATCATCAGTTCATGCAGGAGCGTCGTGCCGGTGCGCCAGTGGCCAAGGATGAAGATGGGCGGGCCTTTCAGTTCCGTCTTGCGAATGGCGTAGCCGAAGATCACGTCTTGCAGGAGCCCCAGCAGCGTGTGCGAGAAGCTGACGAAGGTGACGATGATGGCGATGTACCAGTAGCGCGGCTGGACGGCGAAACGATGGCGTGCGAGCAGCCGCAGCCAGGTGAAGAAGTCGCAGCCTTCCCACATGCGCGGCGTCCAGTCGGGCTTCTTCGCGAGATCGGCCTTGGGCGGCGCGGGTGCGGAAACTTGCGGCATCGGGGGTCCTTTGGAGTGATATGCGAATCCTCGTTTAGCGCTCGCGTTACGGCTCGCCATCGCAAGTGATGCCGCGAGCGCTAAACGAATTCCAGCCTACTTCATTTCGACGACCCAGATGTTGCGATACACAACTGGATTGCCGTGGTCTTGCAGGTTGATGCCGCCTTTGCTGGCGCCGCCTTTCAGTTCGATGTTTTCGTGAATGATCACGCCGTTGTGGCGAACGGTAATGGTCGGCGAGGCTTGCTTTTTGGAGTCGGGATCGATTTTGCCGGCGCGGTGCTCGATATCGAACGTCTGCCAGACGAGCGGCGGCAAGCACATGTTGACGTCGCAATGGCGCTGCCCGTAGAGACCGCCGCACTCGCCCATGTCGCCCTTGAGCCCGAAGCTATCGAGCACCTGCACCTCGCGGCCACAAACGTAAACGCCGCTGTTGCCTCGCCCCTGCCCGCCGGCGGTGGGCTGGAATGGTGTGCGGAATTCAATGTGCAGCTTGAAGTTCGAGAAGGATTGCTTGGTGTTGTTCGGGATGGCGAGCAAATCGCCGGTCATCTTGCCGGGCTTCCAGGCGTCGGAGTTCTTGCCGTCGAAGAGGACGATCGCGCCGTCGGGGGCCGTCATGCCGAGCGTGGGGCTTTTGCGTTCGACGCGCTTGAGTTCGATAGACACCGGAGAGTCAGGGTCCAAAACCAGCGTCTTCTTGGCGGCGTCGATGGCGCCGTGGAGATCCTTATTCTTGAAGGTGGCAATGCCCTTATCCGTATCGAGCTTGGCTTCGATCTTGATCTTTGTCGACTTCGGGTCCCAGCCAGCGCCGGGCAGGCCGCCCGGCAAAATGTAGACGTCGAGTTTGTTGTTGCCGCGTGCGACAACCTGGGCCGCCACCTTGGCATCCTTGCTGGCATATTCTCCTTGAAGCTTGTAGTCGATCGGCGCCGTGTCCGGATCGGTCCAGACATTCGCTTGCTTCTTGGGTTCGGCCTTCTTCTTGTCTTTGTCTTGTCCCACGGCGGGCAGAGAGATCAGCATGAACAGCATCGGGAGGAACAGCCAGCGGCACGCTTTCATCGTCATGTCCTTTTCACAAGAGAGAGGGGGATTGAGGAATACGATAATCGCTCGCGGCAGCACAGTCAATCACTTAGTCGATTGGCTTGCGAGATCGGCGCGAAACGGATAGACTGACAAAGAACTAACCCGGCCCGGCGAGAACGATTATGACGCAGAAATCCAACAAGACCGAAGTGGTCGCTTTCAAGGTCGAGGCGGAGCTCGCGGAGTTCCTCAACCAGCTCCCGAACAAGAGCGCGTTCATTCGCAAGGCCATCGCCGCGCAGATGAGCATGGCATGCCCATTGTGCAACGGGTCGGGGCAACTGAGCCGCTGGGCCCACGATCATTACGCGCCGCTCTTGGCCGAGTGGAACAAGCACGATTGCGATAGTTGCGGCGACAAGCTGACATTGCCGCGCGATCCGGGCGAGCTGTCCGTCGAGGACAAGATCCGCATGGAGCAATATTTCAAGGGCGGCCCGCTGTTGTGCGATCCCTGCTATGAAAAGGCGCCGCCGTGCGACGACTGCGATTGGCACATCCCGCCGGACAAGGCCGCCGCGCATCAGCATCACGCGCATCAGCACGATTAGAGTTCTCCCCTCTCCCTCTGGGAGAGGGGAGAAATGCCTCATGCCCGACTCCCCCCTTGAATACCTCCGCCGCGCCTGCCAAGCGCCGCCGATGCCGTCCGCCGATTGGCTACGCTCAGCCGGGCACGCGGTGATGGACGCGATGCTGGCCGATCACCTGCATCTCGGCGAAGCCGGCGTCGGCCGCTCGGGAACGCGCGACGAACTCGAAGCGCTGTTGCGTGAGCCGCCGCCAGAAACGGGGGCCGATCTGGAGCGCGTTCTCGCGGAGTTGGAGACGAACGTCATCGGTCGATCGTTGCGCCCCAGCCATCCGCGCTTCCTGGCGTTTATTCCCGCGGCGCCGACGTTCGTCTCAGTTCTCGGCGACGCATTGGCGGCCAATGCAAACCTATTTGCCGGCGTGTGGAAGGAAGCCGCCGGCGCCGCGCAGGTCGAACTCATCGTCCTCGATTGGTTCAAGCAATTCCTCGGCTATCCGCGTGAAGCGCTGGGCCTCTTGACGAGCGGCGGCTCGGAAGCGAATCTGACCGCACTTGTCGTCGCGCGCGAACGGCTCGCCTTCCCCGATCGCGAACGCGCCGTCCTGTACGCCTCGGAGCATCGTCACTGGTCCGTCGATCGCGCTGCCAAGATCATCGGGCTCAGGCCGGCGCAAATTCGCGCATTGCCGTGTGATGCGGAGTATCGCCTGCGCATGGATGCACTGGAGGCTGCGATTGCCGAGGATGAACGCGCGGGCCGCTTGCCGTGGCTCGTGCTCGCCAACGCTGGCGCGACGAACACGGGCAGCGTCGATCCGCTCAAGGCGATCGCCGACGTTTGCGCGCGGCGAGGCCTGTGGCTGCACGTAGATGCCGCGTATGGCTGGCCGATATGTTTGACTGCTGAGGGGAAGACGCTCCTGAACGGGATCGAGCGCGCCGACTCGATCACGCTCGACCCGCACAAGTGGTTTGCGCAGCCATACGAAGCGGGCGGCCTGCTGGTGCGCGACGGCAGCCGGCTCGCCGAGACGTTCAGGATGCGGCCCGAATATATGCAGGACGTGATTCCGAATGCTGACGAGATCAACTTCTGCGATCAGGGCATCGCCTTGACGCGCCGCTTTCGGGCGTTGAAAATCTGGTTCTCGATCAAGCTGCTCGGCATCGCGTGGTTTCGCCAATTGATCGAACATAGCTGTGCACTCGCGGCGTATGCCGAGGCGCTGCTCGAACGTGCGGGCTTCGCGATCACGAGCCGGCGCAAGCTGAGCGTCGTCTGTTTCCGCTATGTGCCATCAAGCCGCGGGGTGAGGTACTCCGAACCCCGCGGGTCGGACGACGCCCTGCAGCTCGCCATCGCCGACGAGTTGATGAAGGACGGCCGCGCCTTCATCTCGACGACCCGGCTCGACGGTCGCAATACGCTTCGTTTCTGCTTCGTCAACTGGCGCACCAGCGCGGCCGATGTCGAGCTGATCGTCGGCTTGCTGAAGGAAATCGGCAGCCGGCTCGAAAAATCTTGACGGCGAGAATGGCAGCGATCAGAATCCATCATGGGTTGTCATTCGGGTATTTGGCCCGAAGGGCCGAAACAACTCAGCCCAGGGCAGAGCGCAGCGCCGCCCTGGGTATGCAGCGACACCGGAACGTCGCCCTGAAAGGGCCTAACAAGGCGTGACGCACGGTTGTCGCGCCCTTTCAGGGCTTGGTTTTCGGCTCGGCTCTACCCAGGGCGGCGCTGCGCTCTGCCCTGGGCTGATTTGTTTGCGCACCTTCGGTGCTCCAAGCGTCACGAACCTGAGGAGATGCACCATGTACGCTCGTTGTCTCGCCGCAATGGCAGTTCTCACACTATCTCTCAGCGTCGCATTCACCGGCGATGCGAAGCCGGATGATGCCAAGAACATTCAGGGGACATGGAAGGTCGTTTCATTCAAGGGATCGAACGAGTCTCCCTCAGAAGAGGAACTGAGCAAGGTGCGCGTCAGAATAAAAGACGACCAGCTGATTTTCGTTGTCAATGGCTCAGACTCAGAGGGGGCTCTGAAGTTTCGCCTCGATACAGCAAAGAAACTCAAGGAGTTTGATTTCATCTTCGTCATAAGAGCTTCGGCCAAAAGCAAAGGTAGTGAACCGCTCCACCCTGGAATATATGAACTGAATGGTGACGAGCTAAAGATCTGCTGGCGCTTGGTTAAGCCGATTGCGACAAAAGACAAGGACAAGAAAACGGAAATGGCGGTTCGTCCGAAGGAATTCAAATCGGACGACAACCACACTCTGCTAATTCTCAAGCGCGATAAATAACAACGCTGCAATTGGAGTCCCGATGGTCCGTTCCTTTCTTTTGTTCATCATTGTGTTGGCGTGGGCAAATACGGTCGCCGCCCAGCCCGCCGCGATCACCGTCACGGAAACCGCCGCCGACATCACCATCGACACCGACGCCCTGCAAGCCAAGATCAAGAAAACCGGCTATGTCAGCGGCCTGGCTGCTGCGTCGTTTCTCGACAAGAAGACCGGCGCCCGCGATGCCGGCTTCGGGCTGCACATCATGGACTTCCTGCTCGCGCCCGGCTGGCGCGACGATGAGTATGGCCGTGAGAAGAAGTATCACGGCGACCTGCCCAAGCATTTCGGCCTTCCGGCGAACCGCATTTGATTTCGATCTTAAGCCGGGCCTTGTCTATGACCGTTTCGGCCTTCCGACCACGCCTGCCATTCCCCCGGCCCTTACGCCGAGCCGCCCGTTCTTCTTCGGTAACGGGACGCCAGTAGACCCGGACTACGACCTTCAGCCGCTTGAGCAGAGCCCGGAGCTTCCCTGGATCACTTTGGATGCCAGAAACGGTCGATAGCAGTTTTCCCTCGCCGAATTTTCCACTTCCGGCAGAAGGCATGGCAAACTTGTGAAGAGACGTGCCGAGGTTCCCGTCTTCCGTGTAGGTCAAAACAAAGCCGTCCGCCCCCTCGGTTGTGCTTGAGCCGTCCGTGCCGATCCATACGAGTTGCGGACGAATCTTTTCCCACCAATCCAGGAACGATTGGATTCCCCCTTCCCTCTCGGCGACCGACATGGCATCCAGCCGCCTTCGGGTTTCGACGACTTCCGCCTCCAGGTCTTCCACCTTTTTTTCCAGATGCTTTTTCATGACCTGAGAAACCTTCGGGTCGATGAAGGCCCCGGCAGCTTCCGAGATGCTTTCTTCCAGGCTGCGAAGATGGGTTTGCAATACTTCCCGGTTGGTAATCCGGCCCGGCTGCTCCTGCATCGCTTGCAACAGCCAAATCGTTTCCTCGTCAACGGCCTTGACAAGCTCGGCAAGAATCCTCGGCATGATTTCGGATTCGTAGCACGTCCAGCGCTTGCACTTCGTCAACAGGCCCCTCCCGGTGCTGTTGCAACGGTACTTGTTTCCTCTCGGATCGTTCGCCTTGCGGGGGTTCTCTTTGTGCAGAACATGACCGCAGCAACCGCAACGCAGGATGCCCTGCAACGGCCCGGACTTGCCTTCTTGGGGATGGCCCTTGTTTCCGTCCAACTTGGCCTGAGCTTCGTCCCATGTCTCCCGGTCGATGATTCCCTCCCATTCGCCTTGTCGTTCTTCGAGGTCAAGCCGGTTGTGCGCCTTGCGGTAGTGTTCGGGCTTCCCACCGATTCGGCTGATACGAGCATAGGCGGAGCAGCGCAGCCGAGTACGGACATTCTGAACCGTCCAGACGGCATCAACCCCCTTGCCGGGACCAGGGATGATCTCGTGGTTCAGCAGCCGAGCGATTGCGCAAATGGACTTGTCTTCATCGACGTACAGCCGGAAAATTCGCCGCACAATCTCGGCCTCTTCCGGGACGATGGCGAGAAACTGCATCCAGCCCCGAAGGTTTTTCGTCTTCGTCCCTCGGCGGACTTCCCGGCGTTCCGCCCCAGAGACGTAAAGATGGTTGTAGCCGAACGGGATGTTGCCGTATGGGTAGCCCCCGGCGAGAAACGTGTTCCTTCGGCCCCGGAGACTATCTTTGCCCAGGCCGACCGAATAGGTATGGTCGATGATCGTGTAGATGCTGTCCTTAATCATCCCTTCGAAGCTGTTCCAATCAATCTTCCCTTCTTTGACGGTATCGAGCCAAATGCCGTTGTTCTTGAGAATGCACTTGCCGGTTGCGGCTTCGTGGGGATGATTGCGAGTAAACCGAGACGTTGCCCAGCAAAGGACGGCCTGGAAGTCTTTTGCGTTGCTGTCAACCAACATCTGCTGATATTCCATCCGTAGCTCGTCGCCTTTGCTCGCCGAAATCCCTTCGTCGAAGTACCAGCGCAGAATCTTGTAGCCATTCCGCTTGGCATACTCCTCAACTTCCCGGCGCTGTTGCTCCGGCGAAAGCTCTTGATCCTCCGTAGACATTCGCCCGTACCCAACCGCCGGGATAATGTCTTCAATCTTCAGGGCTGCCCGACCTTTCGGCGTGGGTTGCTTTTTCATCGGTAGTTCTCCTTCTTGGCGTTGAGGATGTAATGAAGGCGGCTGCGCAGACATCTTGCGTTGCGTCATGGGGCGTCCGCTTCGGGCGACGATTGACGATATCCAAGGAGGTCGAGGGCAGAATCGACGGCAAAATGCCGACCCATTCGGTCCAGACAATCTCCGCTCCGCAACACTAGTGCGGAAAAATGCAGATTGCCTGGAGGGGATCGGGCCGTCGTCCCTCACAAGGCGGAAGTCGGGAAAGTCGCAGAGCGGCCACAAAAAGAAGTTCCCGACGAGGAAGATTGTACCACGGAGAAGGGCGAGTTGTAAATCGATTTGCGATCTTTCTAACCGGAGCAAGTCCCAGCAACATCGGCGGCGTTTTTCCGGCGATCACGGGTAGCCCGGATGCCACGCTTGATCGTTCCCCTCGCTGCGGCTTGGGGCCTGGGTCTCTCGTAGTCCTTGTTTTCGTAATACGCTCTCACCCTTGCAAGTTCCATTTCGGCAATCGCCTTCGCTTCTTCAAGCGTCAAGGCTTCGCCAATCAACTCGTCATCCTCGTAGCCGCCATTTCCATCAGAAACGAGGAATGAGCAAGCCCGGCTGCCTGATGAAATAGCCTTTAACCGTTGCCAGCACGTCTGCTTCTTTGATCCAGGATGGTTTCGGGTATTTTGTCGAGAACGTCTTGGATGGCGATATAGACATGACCGATGGCTCCCTCTGAACTCCGATGTTCAGGTCAATTAGCATCGTGGCGGTACTCTTGTATTTGTGTTTCTCGATCACTTTCTTGCAGGATTCGGTCCCCACTTCGCTCGCCGTTGCACTATTTGCACTTGTTGCGTGACGGAGTGTATTTGCAAGTACAAAGCCGCCTGCAACTACCGCAACATCCGCAACAATCGGTAGTAGGTGTCCCGGCTCTTGCCAGTGCGTTTCTCCCATTCCTTCACACGGTCGCCTTTGGCAAGAGTCGATTTTGAAAGCTCCAAGGCGATGTTCCGGTCACGCTTGGATTCGTCACAGCGAGTGACAGGCGGCTCCACTTTCCCGGTTAATTGAGAGCGAATCAGTTCCTGCCACGAAGATGTGATCTTGTTGCCGAGTTTCTTGACCCCCAGACGGTCATCGAATGCCCGGATCAAGATGCGAATGTCGTAAAGGCCGTCCGTGGGGTATTCGGATAGGAAGAACTCAAGTACCTCGCCGCACAACGCCGAGGTCAGCACACCTTTGTCCGTGCGATAGTCCTTCTCGCTTATTTGCTTCATTAGCGCCACGAGTTCTTCACGAGTCACGGCTAGGTGGATCGTTGGGATGCGGGTCGCCAACGCCCGAAGTTCTGGGATGTTGAGCAACGGTCGATTGCCGGTGAAGATGATCTGCCCCTCGAACTCGACCGTCCGCTCGGCTGGATGGATGCCGTAGGTAACGAGTCGTTTCTGTTTCCCCGACTTGTCCTTCTGGCCCCACAAGGCGCTGCGGAGCAAGTTCATGTTGGTCCGGTCGGTGAAGATGTTTTCAACATCCTCAACGACGTGGACCTCTTTCGAGTGTTTTTCCAGACTCTTGAAGAAGGCCGGGGCCGAGAGCCGGGTGTTGTGTAGGATGAGCGGCTTCTTCATCTCCGTCAGCGTCGTGATGACGCCGTAGCTCTTGCCGATGCCGCCGTCACCCCAAATGTAAACGCCATTGCCGTAGCCCTCGGCACAGAGCGTCACTCGATCTCGGATCGCCTGATTCTTATCGTGCAGAGATGCCAAATGTTTCCGGTCTTCGTCAGTCATCTGGATGTTCATAGTGGTTCTCGTTTGCTGCTTTGATTTCTTCGGGGTTCAGGAATCGCTCTTGGCAGTCCTCGCAGATCACGTTGAGCGTCTCGACCTTGGCCGTGATGACCGTCAGGCACGCCGGACAGACGAACTTGAACTTTGTCGGTTTCGGGTTCTTTGGCTTGCTCGCTTCGTTCGGCCCAGCACTGACCCAAGGAAGAACGTACTCGGTCGGCATTCGCTTGAGGGCATCCTGAAACCGCCCATCAGCGTCGATGTAATGAGTCATGGTCTGCCCGGTCGGTCGCCCTCCCGGGTGGCCGGTGTCGCTTGGGATCAGGCCGATCTCGACCATCTTTTCTGCCCATTCCCTGTTGTGGTAACAGCGGCGGGGCGGCAAGCCATGA
The DNA here is from genome assembly GCA_005799265.1 of Planctomycetia bacterium. Taxonomy (GTDB): domain Bacteria; phylum Planctomycetota; class Planctomycetia; order Gemmatales; family Gemmataceae; genus SIAQ01. Next base: position 16,027 of record SYHD01000321.1, read on the forward strand.
TCTTGCTGCCATTGATGCACCATCTCGTGGACGAGGGTGGACATTACCGCTTCGAGATTCCTGCTGAGGCTATCGGGGTTGAGGCTAATCTCGTGAATCGCAATGTCGCCCCGGCTCCACCGCCTCGGCGTGAAAAACCCGTGGGTGCCCCGGTGACGGGAGAAATTCAGCAGGCAGGGTTCGAGCTTGCCGCCAAAAAGTTCCGTGTTGAACCACTCCCATGCCTTCTGGTACTTGGAGAATTGCTCCAAGGTAGGCGGGACTTGCTCCCGTTTAGATTTCGCTCGCCTTGGTGTGTTTCCGTCAGTCTTCACGTTTGCTCACTTTGTTGAACTGGCTGATTGTTGGTTGCTACAAGAGCAATACCCAAAGTCGCCACGCCACTTTCCTTTCTGCCTGTGAAGTCAAACACTTGCTGGAACACACGGGTCGTGTTTGGCGTAGCGCCTCTGCGATTGAGCGGTACCGCCGCCAAGCAAACGCCTCGGTTCTCATCTCCCACGATCCCGCCAGGCCGGTGGAAGAGCAGAATCTCTGAATCTCGAAAAGTTGTTGGAGATACTAGCGGGCGAGCATCTTCAGTGCGCCCTTGGTCGGCTGGAAACTGACCAACTCGGCGTCGGCACCGTGAATGCTCTCCACGAAACCGATGGTCCCGGCCCCACCGGCGAACGCCATCGGCTCCAATCCCACTGCTTCCGAAGCCTTGGGTTTTTGACATATTACATTCCTTAATTTGCGTGACAATTGATTTTAATTCCAAGTATTTGATTCTACAACAGGTTTTTACAATTGTAAACCTGCTGGAAAGTTTATTGGATTTTGCAACAAAAAACCCCTTGCTGGTATCCAGCACGGGGTTGAATGATTCTCAGAGAGTATGGAGAGACTCGGACTGAATCAGCCGCCTGTTATTGCCTTCGCAAATTTTTCGAGCCGGTCAATTTCAGCCCTGACCAATGAAAAATCGCCGCTGCAGGCTTCGACCAATTTCATCGCCCATTCGGTGCGCTCAGCAATGCGGTGAGGAAGTTTCTCAACCGGAAATCTGACGATTTTTCCCGGATTTTCTTGTTGATTATTGCCTTCTTTCGCCGTTTTCAACAACTTGCTGACGGTGGATTCGACCGACGCCGTGATCGGGAATCCTGCTGCCTCAACCCCTGGCAACACCCTCGACGGCTTAGCGAAATGAAGCTCAGAGAGAGGGATTGTCCCGATAACCTCTCGCACCACGACGGAAAGGCGTTTCTTTTTTTCGGCTTCCATTTGTTTCTCTCCCTTGCCTCATCGGATATGTCTTGGAAGAGTCTAGCATGTGGCGAATTAATTGTCAATTGAATTTACTTTACATGTGGAATATTTCTGTGGTATAATATGCCAATCGCAATGCGGCAAGTAGTCCGCAATGGCATATTTCAGTGCAAAAGAGGTGACTTGTGGGCGAACTATCACGTAGTGAAGGTGGCGATGAAGAGCTTGAGCGTGCCGTAAACGAATTCATCGGAATTCTTGAAGACTGGGCGGACGAAGCCAACGAGGATTTGAACCGCATTTCTCGTGAGATGGAGGAATTAGAACGTGAACGAGAAGAATGGCGGAACGCTGCCAAATTGTGGCTCTCCAAAATGAGGGAGTGGTTTGGCGACGACCTTGTTCCCGATGACCTTGAGTAACAGAGTGTCCTAAAAAGGCCGTGGCCCCTACGAAGGTGCCACGGCCTTTTTCTTCTTGCTCGCACGAAAAAACAAAAGCCTGCTGCATACATACAGGAAAGGAGGCACCTATGCCAAAAGATTTATTTCTGCTCAGAGAAGCGGCCAAGCGAATCGGCGTTCGACCGCACCAGCTTGATTACGCCATCTTGAGCGGATTCATCCCCCAGCCTGCGTTGAGGCTTGGGACCATGCGGGTCTTCACCGACACCGACGTGAAGAAAGCCAAGCAACATTTTGCCAACAAACACAAATCAAAGAAGGAGGCACATGCCAAATGACAAGTATTTATCGCAAAGACAACTTGGAACCATTTACGGAGTCAGTAGCCACGTCATCGGGCGTTGGCTCAAAGGGCTGGGGCTACGAGCCGATGGCGGAAGCCCGTCAGTTAGGGCTTTCAACGAAGGCTACGTCAGCCAGCGGCCCAGCACGCAGCCGGGAACGTACTTTTACGTCTGGCACCGGATCAAAACCTGCGAGCTTTTCGACGGGATGGAATACCCCAGAGCAGCCGGGTGACTTCTCCGTGCGCTCGTCAGGCAACATCGGGCAAGAGATTCTGGATGAATCCGGTGTGATCGTTGCGTGGACCACCGATGCCGTCCTTGCCCATCGGATCACTCGCCTTCTGAATGAAGACAACTGATCTCAAACGACAACACCCGCCAAAAGGATTTCGGGCGGGTGTTGTCGCATATTTTTCAGAATGGTTTTCTTAATGAGCCAAAGGGCTAACTATGACTCAACAGTATCTATGCGCACCACCGACGATTTCCGACGAAATCTTCGACACTTTTCTTTTTCATCAAGACGATTACCGCTGTTCGCTTTCGCTGGCCGATGTTCTCGACCAATGCCCAGATGATTTTGGCACCAAGCGATTCTATCCCAACCAAGAGCCAGCTTTCAGCAACGAGCCGCAGCGGTGGGCCGAAGTTCTTTTCGATCCCGAAGACATCATCGAGATTCGGATCGTCCCGGCTCGGTCTTCGGCGGATAAGATGCGGCCCCGTTTGTTCTTTCCGACAAAGACCGCCTCTCAGCATGGCCTCTGTATTGCCTCAGTCGAATCTGGAAAATCGCTTCGTTCGGGTTAGTCTAACCTGAACGGAGGTTCCATCATGAACAACGAACGTCGGCACGTCGGGCCTCACGAGAGGATCGTCGCCCTCAAGCGGCATCTGCTCGAAGGC
>SYHD01000322.1 GCA_005799265.1 Planctomycetia bacterium
AATCACCATGCGGATGGTACTTGCCGAGCACATCGCCGACGATGCGAGCGCATTTGGCCGGCTTGCGGTCGGCGTAAAGCTGTAATTCATGAAACATCGTGAAGAGGATGCGCCGCTGCACGGGTTTCAAGCCGTCGCGCACATCGGGAAGAGCGCGGGAGGTAATGACAGAGAGGGCGTAGGTGAGATAGCGTCGCCGCGTTTCCTCGACAATCGACGCGGGGAGTATCGTTTCAGCCATGGTGCCTTGATCCAATAGCAAAAGAGCCGATCATCCGTGGTTGCGTTGATTGTAGCGATTTTTGGAGCGATGACGGTAGGTCAAAGCGAGCGTTCTGCGTAAACGAGGGAGGAGTCTGCCCTCTCTCCCCCGCTTACGCAGAACGCTCGCAAGTCGCGCTAGAAAAATGAAAAGACGGCTCCGCGCGTCATGTGCGAAACCGCCTCATATTGGCTTCATGCTTCTCAACAAGACGAACCTATCGCATGGTCACCTTCGAAGCCTCCGGGACCGGATAAGTCTTGAGAAGGTCGGCCAGGCTCTTGCTGTAGGTCTGCGGGATCGGCTCGAACGCTTTGATCTGCCACATCTGCAAGATGTCTTCGGCGGCCGGGTTGTCATGCGCCTTGAGCAGCCCGTCGCGAATCTTGGTTAGCATCACGTTGTCGATGCCACCTTCCTTGTAGGCGATAACCGGGGAGGGGAAGCAGTCAGAGTGCTGGAGGACTCTCAGGTTCTTTTCAAAAACGGGCCCCTTGATTGACTTGTAGAACTCCAGTCCGATCGTGTCCATCAGGACCGCGTCCGTGCTGCCGGCGGCGACGTCGTCGAGGGCGACGATGTTCCTGGACGCACGTACCACGGAGCCGAAGAAAGCCTTCGGATTGGGCTGGGCATTGTCGGTGCAATTTCGCTCCAGATAGACGATGCAATGCTGCTTGGTCCCCATCGGCACGTCGATCTTCGTGCCGCGCAGGTCGGCGAGCGTCTTGGCCGGGTTGTTCTTGTGGACGATGATATAGGCCCGCACGTCGAGATGTTTGTTGACGGCCATGACCATCGGGGTAAGCTGCGGATATTTTTTCTGGACCCAGGCAAACTCGTGTCCGTGGAAGACGCCGAGCTGCAGTTGGCCGTTGTCGAGCTTTTGGGCCACATCGAAGGCCTGCTCGTTGGTGGTGAGAGTCCCCTGGAGGCCGGTGACGGTCTTCATCGAGTCGGTGAAGATTTTGCCGCCGAGGTCAACGAGAGCGGCGGGCAAGTCGTTAAAGAAAGTCTTGACCATGCCGATGTTAAGTTGCGTATTTTTTGCTGGTTGGGCGGAGGCGGTGGGCGACGACAGAGCGAAGCCAAGCGCCGCGCAGAGAAAGGCGAATCCTGCGAGGTTGCTGCGAGTCATGGAAGAAGAATCCTTTGCGGGGGGGCAGACAGAAGAGGCAAGATGCGGGCAACTCGACCGACCTTCGATCGAGTTGCCGCGCGGTCGTTACCTCTATTTCGGCAAGCCAGCGGGTGCGGCTGGAATCGGATAGATGCGAAAAGCGCCGGCGGTCGCACGTTCAAGTCCGGCCAGGGCTAGCGCGTGCATGTGCTTCGCATCGTTGAGCTGGGTGCGCACCATCACGGAGGTGATGTTGGCCTGGATGACGGCGCCGCTGGTAAATTGGGTCGGATCCAACGCCTGCACGTCCTTCACAAGTTGCAAGGCCATTGCGATGACGCTGCTCAGATCCTCGACTCCTTCGGCCGCCTCTTGCCACTTGAGGAATTGAGCCTCCGTGTCGAGTGCGACCAGGCTGGTCGTCTTATCGACGACAGCATTGGCGCGTTGATGGAGAGCCGCCGCACGCGCGACGCGATCGGCACGCCGCCCCGCCAGCTGCGCCGGCATTTCAATGCCGAATCCACCGGGCCGATACTCGCCGTTCTGGACGCCTTGGGGAATCGATTTCGCATGAATATCGCCGCCCGATGCGAACGTATTACCCTGGTAGCCGCGGATCTTGCCCTGGGCGTCGATTTCGAGGCCAGTGATAATGTTCGCGGTGTTCGCCTGAACGATCTCGCTGCGATTCGCCAGGGCCGCGGTGATCATGCTTTCCTTGTTAATTTGGTAGAGCCGACGATACTCGTCGATCTGCACGGGCTTGCCATTCTTAAGCTTTACGTTGCCCTTATCGTCCTTGTCATCCACCTTGATGCTGTAAACAGCCGGCGGAAGGTCCGCGTCCGCAATTTCCAGCGGGTAATCGTGGACCAGGCCCATGGCCTCGCGCATGGCGGCCAGCGCTTTCAGCAGACCGTTGTCCGCCTGCGATTTTTTGGCTCTCACAAGCTTGATTTGCACGTCCAAGGCGTTAATGTCGAGTTTGTTTACCTTGACCGTGGCGTCGCCGCTGTCGACTAATTGTTTGACCCGGTTGCGTCCCTCGGTCAAGCGTTTCAGCACATCCTCGATGACCACCTGTTGTGAACGCACGTATTGCACCGTGAAAAACGTCCGCGTGATGGCGTAACGGGTCTCCCATTCCGCCTGAGTTACACTCGCCTCCGCTATGGTGACGCCGTGCGTCGACTGCTGGGAGCGGATCTTCATGTCCGGCTTGAACAGCCGCGGCAGGACCATGCGATTGATACCGCTTGCCCCGATGCGGGCCGCGTCGAGGCTGGCGCGGGCAGCGTCAAGCGAGGGCTGGTGCTGGAAGCCAAGTTCCAGGCACTGGTCGAGATTCTTCGGCCCGGGCGACTTCCCCGGCGACTTGAGCGGGGCTTCGTTTTCCGTCGCGAGAGCGACCAATTCTCGCTGGGAATTTGACGCTGCTTGGGGCGCCTGTGCCAGCAAGACCTGGGCGATGAGCCCCCATGCGACTACCGATAACAGAAGCCAACTGGGACGGCCTCTCCAGCGCGAAAAATGCTGAACCATGACGATGCTCCTCAAAGTTGGTCGATCAAGATGGAAACGCCGGCGGCGTGACGTTGGCATTCAAAAGAGTATCCTTTTATCTCTCTGAACAATCGTCCCGACTGCCGAACCACGCGAACATCCGTGTTTAGAGAATATACTAGACCAGGCAAGAAAAGTGGACTTTAACGCAACTGGTATTTTGGTGAAAATAGGCAAAACAACCGGCACATCCTGAATTTTCGGCATTCTGACGTCAGGATTTCCCATGAAACTCGAATTTACACCAGGGTTGCAAACGGCCTTCGACCGAGCAGGTTACCTCGCGTATTTGGCAAACGCTTCCTCAATTGCGGCACGCCATTTGCTCGTCGGAATGCTCATCGAAGAAGAAGGCAAAGCCGCCACGCTTCTCGCGCAGGCGCATGTCGTTTGGGGTCGTCTGCAAACGCACCTGGGTTTGCCGATGGAGTTGGCGACCGTCGAATCGTCGGAACTGCCATTGCACCCGGCCTTCCAGATCATCATGGCGAGCGCCCGCGATTTGGCCATCGCGCACGGCGAGGAGGGAAGCATCTCCACCGATCACGTCCTCCTGGCCATGCTCATCGTGAACTCGTCGCTGCGTGAGGAACTGGAAGGCTTCGGCCTGGACTTCGAGCAGTTGCGGGTGAGTATCGTGGGCACGCCGGCGCCGCCGATAGTCATGGAGACGCCGATTCTTTTTCGTGAACCGACCGAACAGATCGACGCCGCCCGCATTCTCGACGCCAGCGCCAATCGAGCGCGCGAGGCGTTGCGCGTTCTGGAAGATCACGCCCGCTTCGTGCTGGCCGACGGTTTCCTGAGCGGCGAACTCAAAACGCTGCGGCACGATCTCGCCGAGGCGCTTGGCCTCCTGCCCACCGGCACGCTGTTGGCGGCACGCGACACGCTGAGCGACGTCGGCACCGCGCTCAGCACCGACGCGGAATGGGAACGACCGTCGCTGGGGTCCGTTGTCGCGGCGAATGCCAAGCGACTGCAAGAGGCGTTACGCAGCCTGGAGGAATTCGGCAAAACACTGAATGTTGAGTTCGCCCAACGCATCGAGAAGATCCGCTATGCGAGCTACACGCTCGAACGTGCTCTGGTCCTCGGTGGCGCGTCGCGCGATCGCTTGAAAGACGCCCAGCTCTACGTCCTCGTCACCGATGCGCTGTGCCGCGCGTCGCTGGTCGGCACGGTCAAGGAAGCGATGCTCGGCGGCGCCCAAGTCATCCAGTTGCGCGAGAAAGGCATCGACGATCGCGCCTTCCTGAAAGTCGCCCACGATTTGCGCCGCATGACGCGCGAGCATGGCGTCCTGTTCATCATCAACGACCGTCCCGACATCACGCGTCTGGTCGATGCCGACGGCGTACACCTGGGCCAAGACGACATGACGATTCACGATGCGCGCCGCATCGTCGGCCCCGAAATCCTGATCGGCGTTAGCACACACAATCTCGAACAGGTACGCCGGGCGGTTCTCGAAGGGGCAAACTATCTCGGCGTCGGTCCGACGTTTCCGTCCGCGACGAAGCAGTTCGAGGCCTTCGCGGGTCTGGACTTCGTGCGTGAAGCATTCGCAGAGACGTCGCTGCCTGCTTTTGCAATCGGCGGCATCTCTGTCGACAACATGGCACAGGTGCTCGCCGCGGGCGCGCGACGTATCGCCGTCAGTCACGCGATTTGCGCCGCCGACGATCCGCGCGGCGTCGCCCAAAAATTACGTGCCTCACTATCGCCGCTCGACGAATGAACATTTCGTTTAGCCGCGGCTCTACGAACCGCGGCTAAACAACGAGGATTTCCATGCAACCCCGTCGCTTCCTCGGCATCACTGTCATGCCCGAATATGTGCAGGTCGAAGGCATCGAACGCGTGCTCGACAATCTCGTGCGCATGGGAGCGACGGCCGTCACCACCTCGCCTTACGTCATGGAGTTGGCGGACGCAAGGACCGGAAGCCGTGAGCCGCCCGATGACGCCGGGGCAGGGCAGGTGCGGCTGCTCGATCGGCCGCTGTGGGGCCGGCGCGAGTTGTTCGTACGCACCGCGCCGTCGTTTGTGCCGGAGCGGAAGCTCTATCAAGGGCTGCGCTATCAACCCGCCGAGGCGACCGATCTGACGCGCAAGCAAGGTTTGCTCGTGGGCGATTTTTTGCGGGCGGCTCAAGGCCGGCATCTGAAGACATACCTACAGGTGCAAGCCGCAATACCGCCGGGCTATCGCGTGCAGTTCGGCGGCCCCGTCGAGGCGGATCAACCGCGCCTTCCCGATGGCCGCGTGCCGCCGCGCCGCCTGGCCAGAAATGGCAGCCTCGCCAGCCCGGCGATTCGCGACTACGAACATGCTCTTATACGCGATCTGTGCCGGGCGTATCCCGATGTCGATGGTTATCGCTTCGATTGGCCCGAGTATCCGCCGTACTTTCTCGACGACGTTTTCCTCGATTTCAGCGATCCCGCCCGCGACGCCGCGCGCCGGCTCGATTTCAACTTCGAGCGCATGCGCAACGAGGCCGGCGCCCTTTATAAATTGCTGCACGGCGGCCTGACCGACACGCATCTCAATACCTGGCTCGACGGCGACGGCGGCCGCTTCACGCTCTTGACGCGCCTACTCAATCATCCCGGCCTCGCCGACTGGCTGCGATTCAAGGCACGGCTCAGCGACGAACTGCTCGAAGGCTTCCGCCGCATCCTGACGCAAGCTGCCGGCGTCAAGAAGGAGTTGATCGCCCACGCCTTCCCGCCGCCGTTCTCGCTGGCTTCAGGGATCGACTTCGCCCGCGTCGGACGCCGCGCGAACGGCATCGCGGTCAAGCTCTACACGATGCACTGGTCGATGATGCTGCGTTTTTACGGCGACGTGCTGGTGAAGGCAAACCCGAAGCTGACCGAGCGTCTGCTGGTGCGTTTCCTGGTGCGCCTCTTCGACATCGCCGACGACGACGGCTTGCCGCGCCTGGCGGACTACGGCTACCCAGAGCCGAACGTCGCCCATCCCGCCGGCCTGCAAGCACAGGCACGCAAGATCACGCTAGCCCAGCGCGAAGCAGGCACGACCCCAGTGTACGCATTGGCGCACGGCTACGGCCGAGCCGACGATTTCCGCCGCCGCTTGGAATCCGCGTGGCGCGCGAGTGGGCAGAAAGTGTGGATCAATCGTTACGGGTATCTGAGCGACGAGAAGATGAAGATCGTCGGCGAAGTGTGTCGGTAGCGTCAGAGCCTGAAGCGTAAGCGAAGGGCCGTGCGTCCTTCGCTTACGCTTCAGGCTCTGACTGGAATGGCACGTAGTTTGACTTAAGCTTCGTGCAGACTGTGGTTTATAAAAATGGCCTCACTTGCCTTAATAGGGGTGCTTGAAATCCCAAACCGGCAAGGAGGCCACTATGCCCCATCGTACACAGGGACGGGTTTTTCG
>SYHD01000323.1 GCA_005799265.1 Planctomycetia bacterium
CGCCCCCCCCCCGCGGCTCTACGAGCCGCGGCTAAACGGAAACTCATTTGGGCGGGATCGATTTGCCGTGCGGATCGGTCGGCGGCTGGTCAAGCGTGGAGGCGAGTTCATCTTGCAACTCCGGGCCGATGTAGTGCTCGACGAGGGCGGCTGCGGAGTGGACGTGGTCCGTCGGGAGATCCAGGACGCCGCCGGCGTAGGTCTCCCACAGGCGATGCGAACGCACGACGTACTGCCCGATTTGTCGACCCACCGCCGTCAAGATCGGCAGGCCCTTCTCGTTGGTCGCAAGCAAGCCGAGCCACGTCAGTTTGCGATGGGCGTACCACACCACCCATGTTGACAGGCCGTGATCCTTCAGCGCAAGCGAATACGTCACGACGCCTGTTTCCTCGGCGCGATACAGCGTCGCCAGGATGTCCTCCTCGGCGATGCGTACCGAGAGCTTCACATTGCGCCACCACTTCGCGATGAGCCCGTGCCGCGGCGCGAAGAGCACGACCAGCGCGAACTGTATTCCCAGGACGACGGCGATCATCCCGGAGATGTCGAGCGCGTAACCGCGAACTCTGTGCGACAGATAGCCGAGGACGGAGGCCGACAGCGCGAAAAACGACGCCCAGCCGAGCATGGGCCCGAGCCGATCGGTCAACAGATGCGCCGTCGCGGCGGGCACGATGAGGACAGCGAGGACCAAGATCAAGCCGACGGCTTCGAAGGCGGACACAGTCGTCCCGGCTATCAGGGCGATCAGTAGATAGTTGACGAGCTTCGGTGAGAAGCCCATCGATTGCGCCAGAGCCGGATCGAAGGCGACGATCTTCAGTTCTTTCCAGAAGAACAGGAGGAACGCCAGCGTCAAGACGAGAGCCAGCAGCATGGTCGGAAAGGCCTTCGGGATTTCATAGCCCAGATAATCCGCGGTGTTGCTGGGGACCAGAACGAGCAGTCCCATGAAGACGCAATTGATGTCGAGATCGACGTTGCGCAGAAACGCCGACATGAGGATGATGCCCAGCGCGAAGAGCGAGGTGTAAACGACGCCAAGGCTGGAATCCTCGGCGACGGCGCCGCTCGCGGAAAGTGTCTCGGCGAGAACGGCGGTGAGGATGCCGAACACCATCGCGCCCAGGAGGATGGTGACGCTGGTGAGTTGGCCGGTCAGGAGGAAGGCGACCGCGATGCCGGGCAGCACGCCGTGGCCGATCGCGTCGCCGAGCATGCTCATGCGCTTGAGCAAGAGGAAGCAGCCGAGCAAGGCACAGGAGACGCTGCACACGGATGCAACGGCGATCGTCCAGACCGCTTGCTGAAGTTCAAGGCTCATGAGTATCGCCTTCGTGTCGCCTCTTACGGCGTAGTGTTCGCATGGCGCCACGCGAACGCCAAGCAGCAAGCGGCAAACCGAGTCAATCCGGTCCTGCGCCGGATTGCAATTGCGCCAACAGGGCGAGGCGATCGCGCTGCCGGGCGTAGAGTCGAGCGATCAGGCCACGCCGTGGGGCGAACAGGAACGAGATCGCAAACAGCGACGTCGCCGCCAGGATGATGCACGGCCCCAGAGGCAGCGCCACGTTGTCGCTCAGGAACGTGCCGCAGATGCCCGCAATCGAGCCGATGCCCGCAGCAATGAGCAACATCCAGCCGAGGCGTTGCGTCCAAAAACGTGCGGCCGCGGCGGGAATGATCAGCATCGCCGCCATCAGCAGCACGCCGACGGCCGGCAGCCCGATGACGACGGCGACGAGCAAGAGCAGCATCAGGCCGAAGTCGAGCAGCCGCGCCGGCCAGCCTTGCACGTGGGCGAAGCCGGGATCGAACGTCACGAGCTGGAATTCCTTGTAGCACAGGGCGACAATCACCAGCGTCGCCAGCACGAGCATCACGATCAATTGCACGTCATCCCAGATCATGCCGGCCGACTTGCCGAAGATGAACGCGTTCCAGCCGGCCTGTCCACCGGTGTGGCTTTGTTGGATCACGGTCGCCAAGACGACGCCAGCGCCGAAGAAGGTACTCAGCACGATGGCGATGCCGGCGTCTTCCTTGATGCGCGTGAAGCGTTTCAAGACTGCGAGGACGCCGATGCCTAGCAACCCGGAGAGAAACGCGCCAATGAGCATGGCCGGGAAGTTCTTGCCACCCGCGATGAGGAACGCCAGACCGACGCCGGGGAGGGTGGCATGCGACAGCGCGTCGCCGACGAGCGAACGTTGCCGCAGCACCGCGAAGCAGCCGATCACGCCGGCGCAAGCGCCAAGCAGCGACACGCCGAGCAGGACGATCTGCGTGTTGTAAGGAAGCCAATTATTCATGACGAGAATCCCGCGAGCGCTGCATTCGTGGCATATGATTCCAATCGTGTGATTTTTTGGCGCTCGATCACACGATTGGAATCATATGCCATGAGGCGTTCATGGCGTGCGGACTTGCGCTTCGACCGCCTGGCTCAGCTTGTCCAGGATCGCCAGTCGGCCGCCATAGGTCTTGCGGAGATTCTCCTCCGTGAACACGCCGCGCGTCGCGCCTGAGGCCACAAGGCGAACGTTTAAGAGCGCGACCTGATCGAAGTAGGTCGGCACCGTGCGCAGATCGTGATGGACGACGAGAACCGTCTTGCCCTGCTGGCGCAGCTCGACGAGCAATGCGAAGATCGCGCGTTCGGTGGCCGCATCGACACCCGCGAACGGCTCGTCCATGAAATAGATGTCCGCTTGCTGGGCGAGGGCCCGCGCGAGAAAGGTTCGCTGTTGTTGCCCGCCGGAGAGCTGGCCGATCTGGCGATCCGCGAGGTCGCTCAGGCCCACCATGTCGAGGCATTGGCGGGCCCAGGCCTTCTCGGTCGCTCCCGGCCAGCGGAACCAGCCGAGGTTGCCGTAGGTTCCCATGAGAACGACATCGAGCACGCTGACGGGGAAATCCCAATCGACGCTTTCACGCTGCGGGACGTAGCCGATGCGTTTGCGCTGGCTGACGGCCGGTTGCCCGAAGATCTGCACGGAACCGCTGACGAGAGGTACGAGCCCGAGGATCGCCTTGATGAGGGTGCGCATGTGTTGGTTGTCGTCCACGACAAGAATGTTGAGGCGCTCGAGCATGGCAAGGAATGTGAGTGGGTCGTGCATCGGATCCGTGCCCTGGGTTGCTTC